>JAGCZI010000046.1 GCA_017960085.1 Bacteroidales bacterium | reverse complement strand
CTATTTCTCCCGAAAAGGCCTTTATGAACAAGCCCAACTGCGGGCGCAGAGTCAGTTGCAGACTACCCGCCTGCTGCTTGAGGATGCCGCCCACCAGGCCGAATCCGCAGTACGCAACAGCGTATGGATTGCACGATGGTGCCTTGACTATCCGGACAGTCTGCCCCGAGTGCCGATGCGCATCGTGGAAGACAACCCTTCGGTGATGGGATCCACCGTCGCGATGGTTCCCAATTACCTGCGCAAGCACCCCCTGTACTCACCGTATGTATGCAGGGAGGCTGACACTCTCGCCCTTAAATCGCTCGCAACTGAAGAATATGACTATCCGTCCAAGGAGTGGTTTACAAGTCCCCTCGAGATCGGCGGAGGTTATTGGTCTGAACCTTACCTCGACATCGGAGGCGGCAATGCTCTTATGACCACGTATTCCGAGCCTATCCTCGATATAAACGGGAAGCAGGCGGCCGTGCTTACAGCAGATATCTCGCTGGCCTGGCTGTCCCAGATTGCCAACAGCGCTATGGTCTATCCCAATTCCTATGAGGTAGTGGTGAGCAAAGGCGGATCTGTGCTAGCCTGCCCGACGAACGCTCCGATTCTTTGGACCAACATAGAGGATCTGAGGGAAATGCTGGCTGACTCCGAAGGTTTCGACGAGTTGTCCAAAGCTACCCGCGAAGGCAAGTCCGGCAATATGCCCTTGCGCATCGACGGCAAGGTCAACCAGGTTTTCTTCGCTCCGGTAGAACTTACCGGATGGACTATGGCAATCGCCATACCTGAAGATGAGATATATGGTGATATTCGCCGCGTGAAGTGGTTTGAAAGATTGTTCCAGATTCTTGGCCTCGGTATGCTCATAATGATTCTCCGTGTCACGGCCAAGAACCAGATCAAATATCTTCAGACCAACGAGAAGAAGGAACGTATGGAGAGCGAACTCCAGATCGGCCGCAACATCCAGATGGCGATGATCCCCAATATCTTCCCGCCTTTCCCCGAACGGCACGACATTGACCTGGCAGCTTGTCTGATACCGGCCAAGGAAGTCGGCGGAGACCTTTACGATTTCTACATCCGCGATGAGAAACTGTTCTTCTGCATCGGCGACGTGAGCGGCAAAGGCGTGCCTGCCTCGCTGGTGATGGCGGTGACGCGCAGCCTGTTCCGTACTGTTTCAGCTCACGAAAAGAGCCCTCAGCGCATAGTTACGACTATGAATGATTCAATGTCGGAAATGAACGAGAGCAGTATGTTCGTCACCTTCTTCTGCGGTATCCTTGACCTGGCTACAGGACACCTGAGATATTGCAATGCGGGCCACAATCCGCCGCTGATCCTGTCTGATTCTGTCAAGCCGCTGAAAGTTAATCCCAACTTGCCGATGGGTGTAATGCCGAAGATGTCTTTCCACGAACAGGAGACGGACCTGCATTACGACGATACGCTGTTCCTTTTCACCGACGGTCTGAACGAAGCCGAGAACGAAAAGTTCGAACAATTCTCTGAAGAAAGGCTTGAAGCTGTCCTCCAGGAGCGCCGCGGAGCAAGCGGACATCTGGAAGCTATGAAGGCGGCAGTATCGAAATTCGTCGGAAATGCCGACCAGAGCGATGACCTCACAATGCTTGTCATACACTATATGAACGACACACATCCCCAATCAAGCGAACGGCACCTTATTCTGCACAATGACATCCAGCAGATACCCCAGCTGGCAGATTTTGTGGAGACTATAGCTGAAGAAAAGAACCTCGACCAGGGTACTGCTATGAGCCTTAATCTCGCCCTCGAGGAAGCCGTGACAAATGTTATCCAGTATGCTTATCCCGAAGGTTCCGACGGACTTGTAGACGTCGAGGCCGTGCTGCGGGAAGGCCAACTTGAGTTCATTATCTCCGACAGCGGAAAGCCTTTCGACCCGACGGCCAAGCCGGAAGTCGATATTACGGCAGGGGTGGATGAACGCCCTATCGGCGGTCTTGGCATCCACCTTGTAAAGCACATTATGGACTCCGTGTCATACCGCAGGGAGGAAGGTAAGAATGTTTTGACAATGATTAAAAAAATATAGAACAATGGAAGTAAAGATCAACAAGGAAGGCAAAAATGTAGTGGCCAGCCTTATCGGCCGTATGGATACTCCTGCATCACAGGAGATTGCACCTCAGATTGAAGCCCTCAAGGCTGAAGCAGCAGGAACTATCATCCTGGATTGCAAAGAACTGTCATATATCTCAAGTTCCGGACTCAGGCTTTTCCTCACCCTGCGCAAGGCAGCTGCCGAGAAGGGCGGAAAAGTCATCGTTCGCTCTATCGGTGACGAAATCCGTAACGTGTTTATAATGACCGGCTTCTTTAACCTCTTTGAGATAGAATAATGCCGCTCTCGATATTCGCCGTAGACCTCTTGTCCGGAAACCTGCTGTTGCTGTGTTCCGTACTGATATTCATAGCGATACTCGTAACTAAACTCGGATCCCGTTTCGGCGTTCCTTCGCTGCTGCTTTTCCTGCTTCTGGGTATGGCGGTCGGCTCGGACGGCCTTGGCCTTCACTTCGAAGAATATGAAGTGGCTGAAGCCATCGGTCACTTCGCTATGACCATCATCCTGCTGTCGGCAGGCCTGGAAACCTCCCTCAAGGAGACCCGTCCCGTGCTTGGCCGCGGAATCGTCCTCTCAACCCTGGGAGTGTTTATGACCACGATATTGACAGGCTTGTTCATATTCGCAATCCTCGGTCGCAACACGCAGATGACATTGCTCTCTTGCCTGCTTCTCGCTGCGGTAATGGGCTCTACCGACTCGGCTTCGGTCTTCTCGATCCTGAAGACGAAGAAGTTGAGGCTCAGGGAGAACCTGGCTCCTATGCTTGAGTTGGAATCCGGTAGTAACGACCCGATGGCGTATGCCCTGACAATCATCATAGTCAAGTTGCTGACAAACGAGAGTCTGCAATCCTACAGCGGCATCCAGCTTGTCCTGGCTGCCTTGCTGGTACTTGTGGTCCAGGTTGCAGTCGGCATAGCGATCGGTTTCGCAGTCGGTTATGCGGCAAGATGGGTTTTGAACCACGTGCGGCTCTCCAGCTTCGCCTTGACGGCGATACTCATCCTGAGTGTCGGTTTCTTCGCCAACGGCGTCGCTTCGTTGCTTCACGGTAACGGACTGCTGTCAATCTATATCGCTGCCATAATTATCGGCAACCAGGCTAAACTGACGCAAAGAAGAGACATCATAACCTTTATGGATGGCCTTACCTGGCTTATGCAGCTGGTAATGTTCCTGGTCCTCGGCCTTCTTGCAAGACCGTCCCAGATGCTTCCTGTGCTGGTGCCTGCCATCCTCATCGGTCTATTCCTGATGTTCGTCGCCCGTCCGCTCAGCGTGTTCACCTGCCTGCTGCCCTTCCGGGACCTGTCCGCCAGGGCCAAGCTCTTTACCTCGTGGGTGGGTCTGAAAGGAGCCGGTCCTATACTCTTCGCGCTCTATCCCGTGGTTACGGGAGTTGACAGCGGCTCGGTGATGTTCAACATTGTGTTCATCATAACCCTGTTCTCCCTTTCACTGCAGGGAACAACCCTGGGCAAAGTGGCCAAGTGGCTGCGTCTCAGCTATGAAGAGGCTCCCAAGGTCGAGACCTTCGGTATGGAGATCCCCGAGGAGATGGGAATGTTGCGCGACCATATAGTGACGGAAGACGACCTGGCGTCAGGCGTGACTCTGCGCGACTTGCATCTTCCCCACGGCATCCGCGTAATGATGGTGCGACGGGACGGCAGATTCCTCGTCCCCCACGGCAGTATGCCGCTTCAAGTCGGAGACAACCTGGTGATCATAATGGGTGATTCCGACGACGATTAAATCCAATTATGAAGAAATTATATTTCGCTGCATTACTCCTCCTGACTGTTCTTGGATGCTCCAAAGCCCAGCAGGAGGAGCCGGCTTTTAAGCCGCGTATAGTTGTGCTGACTGATATCGGGCCTGCAGATGTGGAGCCTGACGACAATGAGTCGGCCGTCCGTCTGATGTCGTAT
>JAGCZI010000045.1 GCA_017960085.1 Bacteroidales bacterium | reverse complement strand
TCATCAGTCTGGGGACCGAACCTGATCTCTTTGATCACGACCTTGGATGCATTAGCCTTCTGCATCTTGGCCTTTTTGCGCTGCTGATACTGGAACTTCTGATAATCAATGATCTTACATACAGGGGGATCGGAATTGGGCGCAATTTCGACCAAATCCAACTCCTGCGCTTCAGCCATAGCAAGAGCTTCCCTCAACGGGTAAATCCCCTGCTCTACGTTGTCTCCCACGACGCGCACCTGTTGTGCGGTGATTTCCTCGTTGATGCGATTCCTGTCCTCGTTCTTGTTGGTTCTCTGAGTGTTGGAATTCTTTTTCTGTGGTGTGGGTTTGGGCCGCGGCGGCCGATAATTAGAAGTTGCTATTTTGGTATCCTCCTTAGTTAAGTTGTTGGTAAATCTCGTCCTTTATCAGTTTCACAAAATCTTCAATTTTCATAGTACCGACGTTCACTCCACCCTGCTTGCGCACTGACACTGTACCTGCTTCGGCTTCCTTCTCTCCTACTATCAGCAGATACGGTATCCTCTTCAGCTCATTTTCACGTATCTTCTTGCCAATGGTCTCGTTACGGTCGTCTACGGAGGCGCGAATATCGGAATTATTAAACAATTCGCAAACTTTTTTTGCAAAATCGTTGTACTTCTCGCTCAGCGACATAACCACCACTTGGTCAGGAGCCAGCCACAAAGGAAGCTTGCCGGCGGTGTGCTCGAGGAGCACTGCCACGAAACGTTCCATTGAGCCGAACGGGGCGCGGTGGATCATTACAGGCCTGCTGCGCTTGTCGTCCTTGTCGATATATTCGAGTTCGAAACGCTCCGGGAGGTTGTAGTCAACCTGGATGGTGCCGAGCTGCCACTTGCGGCCGAGGGCGTCTTTAACCATAAAGTCGAGCTTCGGGCCGTAGAATGCAGCCTCGCCTGTCTTCACGGTGGTGTTCAGGCCTTTTTCAGCCGCTGCCTCGATGATGGCGCTTTCGGCCTTGGCCCAGTTCTCGTCTGTACCTATATATTTTTCCTTGTCTTCCGGGTCACGGAGTGAGACCTGAGCCTCATATTCCTTGAAGTCCAAAGTCTTGAAGACATAGAGAATAATGTCGATAACCTTGCAGAACTCTTCCTTGATCTGGTCGGGACGGCAGAAGAGGTGGGCGTCATCCTGAGTGAAGCCGCGCACGCGAGTCAGTCCGTGCAGCTCACCGCTCTGCTCATATCTGTACACTGTGCCGAACTCGGCGAAGCGCAGAGGCAGGTCCCTGTATGAACGGGGTTTGCTGCGGTAGATCTCGCAGTGGTGAGGGCAGTTCATCGGCTTGAGCAGATACTCCTCCCCTTCCTGCGGAGTAGTGATGGGGCGGAATGAATCGGCACCGTAGTGAGCCCAGTGGCCTGAAGTCACGTAAAGGTCCTTGCTTCCGATGTGCGGAGTAATTACAGGCAGGTAGCCGTATCTCTTCTGGACCTTCTTGAGGAATTCCTGAAGACGGTCGCGCAGGTCGGCGCCTTTCGGCAGCCAGAGAGGCAGACCCTGTCCCACCCTGTTGGAGAAGGTGAAGAGTTCGAGCTCCTTGCCCAGCTTGCGGTGGTCGCGCTTCTTGGCCTCTTCGAGGAGCACGAGGTATTCGTCGAGCATACTCTTCTTGGGGAAGGTTATGCCGTAGATGCGGGTCAGCATCTTGTTATGCTCGTCGCCGCGCCAGTAGGCACCTGCGATGGAAGTCAGCTTGATGGCCTTGATGACAGATGTGTCGCGAAGGTGAGGACCGCGGCAGAGGTCGGTGAACGAACCGTTGGTGTAGAAACTGATGTGGCCGTCCTCGAGACCTTCGATAAGTTCGCACTTGTACTGGTCGCCCTTCTCGGTGAAGGTCTTCATAGCCTCGGCCTTGGGAACGTCCTTGCGCACGAAGTGCTGGCCCTGGCGGGCGAATTCGGTCATCTTGTCCTCGATGGCCTTCAGGTCGGCGTCGGTGATCTGCTTGTCTCCGAGGTCTACGTCATAGTAGAAACCGTTGTCGATGGCGGGTCCGATACCGAACTTGATGCCGGGATAAAGAGTTTCCAGAGCCTCTGCCATAAGGTGTGAAGAAGAGTGCCAGAAAACCTTCTTGGCTTCCTCGTCTTCCCATTTGTGGAGCTTGAGGGTTGCATCCTCAGTAATCGGGCGTTCCAGGTCCGTCACCGCACCGTTCACTGTTGCGGCAAGGACATCCGAAGCGAGCCTGGGGCTGATGGACATTGCAATTTCATAAGCGCTGATACCGCTTTCGTATTCGCGTACGCTACCGTCCGGAAAAGTTATCTTTATCATAATCTGTCTGTTGATATGTTCATAATAAGGCAGGCAAAGATATACAATTTTTTGGTATTTTTGTATTAAGGTATAGACATCAATCATGCACATAGGCATAGCGGGAAATATCGGCAGCGGCAAGTCCACCCTGACAAGGATGCTGGCAGAGCATTACGGCTGGACTCCCCAGTACGAATCTGTCACCTACAACCCTTATCTCGAGGACTATTACAAGGACATCCGGCGCTGGAGCTTCAACCTCGAGATCTACTTCCTTGCGCAACGCTTCATGGACCTCGTCGAAATAGGCAATTCCGACAAGGTCATCATCCAGGACCGCACTCTTATGGAAGGCGTCTACATCTTCGTCAAGAACAACCTCAGGCTCGGCAACATCTCTCAGCGGGACTACGACACCTATATGACCCTTTTCAACACAATGATATCGACGGTGAAGCTGCCTGACCTGCTGATCTACCTCCGCTCGTCGGTGGCAAGCCTGGTGGCCAAGATCCAGAAACGCGGCAGGGAATACGAGCAGGGAATGAGCCTGGAATACCTGGGAGGCCTGAACGACAGCTACGAGGAGTGGATTGCCTCCTACCCCGGCAAGGTCATCACCATCGACGCAGACAATATGGATTTCGAGAACAATCCCGAAGACTTCCGCTCCATCACCGACCGCATCGACGCCCTTTTGTTCGGCCTCTTCTAGTTTTTTGTATATTTGTGGACTAATACTTCGCCACTATGGAACTGTCAGTCGTCATATCCCTTTTCAACGAACGTGAATCTCTCAAGGAACTGGTTTCCTGGATTCACGAAGCCCTCGCCGGCAAGGTGTCCGACTATGAGATAATAATGGTGGACGACGGCAGCAGCGACGGCTCGTGGGACGTCATCCAGGAAATGGCTGCCGGCGACAAGACCATCCACGGAATCCGCTTCCGCCGCAACTACGGCAAGTCCGCCGCCCTTTACTGCGGCTTTGAGGCTGCGCAGGGCGACATCGTGGTCACTATGGACGCCGACCTGCAGGACGACCCCACTGAGATTCCTGAGATGATGCGGATGATCAACGAGGACGGCTACGACCTCGTGTCTGGCTGGAAGAAGATACGCCACGACAACAAGCTGACCAAGAACCTGCCGTCGAAGCTCTACAACGCCACGGCCCGCAGGGTCACCGGCATCAAGCTGCACGATATGAACTGCGGCCTGAAGGCCTACCGCAAGGAAGTGGTGAAGAACATCGAGGTCTACGGCGAGATGCACCGTTTCATCCCCTACCTCGCCAAGGAAGCCGGCTTCGGCAAGATCGGCGAGAAGGTAGTGCATCACCGCAAACGCAAATACGGCAAGAGCAAATTCGGCCTGAGCCGCTTCGTCAACGGCTTCCTGGACCTTATGACAATATGGTTCCTCCAAGTGTTCGGCCGCAAGCCTATGCACCTTTTCGGACTGATGGGCACCATCACCTTCCTCATCGGTATAGTGATAACCCTGTGGCTGATCATCAAGAAGCTCGTGCTCCAGAGCCACGGACAGGTGTTCCGCGCCGTCACCGACCAGCCGCTGTTCTACCTCGCCCTTCTGGCGGTAGTGATAGGCACACTGCTGTTCCTCACCGGATTCATCGGCGAGCTGATAAGCCGCAACAGCAGCAACCGCAACAGCTACAATATTAAAGAGAGATTCTGACGGCTATTTCGCCATCAGCTGCTTGCAAGCATCGCAGATTGCCTCGCTCATTGTGGGATGAGGGAAGACGGTGTGCGACAGGGTGTCGGCGGTGACTCCGCTGTCAAGCGCGAGCACCAGTCCGCCGATCATTTCGCTCACATTCGCGCCGACCAGATGCACTCCGAGCAGCTTGCCGCTGTCAGCATCGCATATAACCTTCACGAAACCGTCCTTCTCACCAGCCGCTACAGCCTTGCCGTTGGCAGCGAACTGGCATTTGCCGACGCGGTATTCGATGCCTCTGGCTACGGCCTCACGCTCACGCAGGCCGGCTGAAGCCACTTCGGGGCTGATGTAGGTGCAGGCAGGAATGGTGTCGTAGTTCACGGGTTTGTGCTCGTGGCCGGCAATGCCTTCCACGCAAGCCACTGCCTCTGCGCTGGCAACGTGCGCGAGCGCCGGTGTCGAAATGACGTCGCCGATGGCATAGATGCCTTCGACATTGGTCCTGTAAGACGAGTCGACGACAATCTTGCTGCGGTTCATCTCCACACCAAGCTGCTCCAGACCGAGGAATTCAGTGTTCGGAACCACACCTACTGCTGAAAGCACAACTTCGGCCTCGATGCGCTCCTCCCCTTTCTTGGTCTTTACGGTGAGGACGCAGCTGTCGCCCTTCTCAACCGACTGGACTGCAGATGAAGTCATAACCTTGACTCCCATCTTGCGCAGGCTGCGGCCTACCTGGGCGCATACGTCGTCGTCTTCGAGCGGCAGCACCCTGTCCATAAATTCGATAAGGGTAACTTCCACTCCAAGGCAACGGTAGAAATATGCGAACTCGGTGCCCACGGCACCTGAACCGATGACAGCCATTGACTTGGGGATGAAAGGCGGCATAAGGGCCTGCCTTGAACACCATATCTTCTCGCCGTCCACAGGGGCGAACGGGAGGCTGGTGGGCCTTGCGCCGGTAGCGACGATGATGTGTTCAGCCTGCAGCACGCTGACCGAGCCGTCCGCAGCAGTCACCTCAACCCTCTTGTCGGGGAGTATACGGCCGCTTCCGGCGACGAGCTGAACGCCTGCCTTGTTGAAAAGGAAGTCGATGTCCTTGCTCATATTGGCGGCAACTTCGCGGCTGCGGGTGAAAATGCGTTCCACGTCGGGGGCGACATTTTCTGCAGAAAAGCCGTAGGCTGCGCCTTCACGGCCGTGGCCCATCACCTGAACGCTCTTGAGGAGAGCCTTGGTGGGGATGCAGCCCCAGTTGAGGCATACGCCGCCGAGCGACGCGCTCTCGACTACAGTTACTGAAAAACCGGCTTTCGCAGCTTCCAGCGCTGCTACGTAACCGCCCGGGCCGGAGCCGATGACGATAAGATTATTCTGCGGCTTGTTCTCTGCCATGGCAATTCTTGTATTTCTTTCCGCTTCCGCAAGGACAAGGGTCGTTGCGGCCCACTTTCTTGGCCACCCTGATGGGCGCGTTGCTCTTAGGTTCAGAGCTATGGTTCAGCAGGTCGGGACGGCCTGCCTGCATACGGCTCATATCGGTCTTGCGCTCGTGGGCTTCAGTAGCAACTTCCTCGGGCGACTGCATATCGTTCTTCAGGAAGATTGAAGCTCTCAGCAGGAAGGTCAGCACGTCTTTGTAGATGCCTTCGAGAGACTTGATGAACAGGTCGAAGCTTTCGGTCTTGTAGATGAGCTTCGGGTCTTTCTGCTCGTATGAAGCGTTCTGGACAGACTGCTTGAGGTCATCCATATCGCGCAGGTGGATCTTCCAGTATTCGTCGATAACCCTGAGGTTTACGGTCTTGGAGATGGCGCGGTTCAGCTCCTTGCCCTTGCTTTCGTAGGCCTTGCGCAGGTCCACGAGCACGCTCATCACCTTGCGACCGTCCGTGATGGGAATAGCGATGTTCTGGTAGAACATACGTTTCTTCTCATAGACGTAGTTGATGATGGGCCAGGCCTGGGCGACGATGGTCTCGTTGCGGCGCTTCTGGGTGTCGATGATAGTTTCCTTCAGCTTGTCGGAAATCTCGGTCTTGCGGGCCTTGTCGTAGAACGCCTCGTCGAAGCCGGGTTCGATCGAGAGGGTCTCCATAAGCACTTCGCAGAAGCCCTGGTAGTCGAGATCGCCGTTCTTTTCTACGAATATGTCGCAGTAGTCGCTGGCCATATTCATCACGTCAACGTCGATGCGCTCTCCGGTGAGGGCGCTGCGGCGTTTGCTGTAGACCACCTCGCGCTGGGAGTTCATAACGTCGTCGTATTCCACGAGGTTCTTACGTATACCGAAGTTGTTCTCCTCCACCTTCTTCTGTGCCCTTTCGATAGATTTCGAAAGCATCGAGTTCTGGAGAGCTTCGCCTTCGGTCAGACCCATCTTGTCGACTATGCCTGCTATCTTCTCTGAGCCGAAGAGACGCATCAGGTCATCTTCGAGCGATACATAGAAGATTGATGAACCGGGGTCTCCCTGACGTCCGGCACGACCTCGCAGCTGGCGGTCCACACGGCGGCTGTCGTGACGTTCCGTACCGATGATGGCAAGGCCGCCTGCCTGCTTCACTTCAGGGTCGAGTTTGATATCGGTACCACGGCCGGCCATATTGGTGGCGATGGTAACTGTGCCAGCCTTACCTGCCTGAGCCACGATCTCGGCCTCGCGTGCGTGCTGCTTGGCGTTCAGCACCTGGTGCTTGATGCCTCTCATCTTCAGCATCCTGCTGAGCAACTCGGATATCTCGACTGATGTCGTACCCACGAGCACCGGCCTTCCCTGGGCCACGAGCTCCTGGATCTTCGCTATGACTGCGTTGTATTTCTCTTTCTTGGTGCGGTAGATAAGGTCGTCCTCGTCCTTGCGGATTACGGGACGGTTGGTGGGGATTACCACCACGTCGAGTTTATAGATCTCCCAGAACTCACCTGCCTCCGTCTCGGCTGTACCGGTCATACCGGCGAGCTTGTGGTACATACGGAAGTAGTTCTGTAGGGTGATGGTCGCGAAGGTCTGGGTGGCAGCCTCCACCTTCACCATTTCCTTGGCCTCGACAGCCTGGTGGAGACCGTCGCTCCAGCGGCGTCCCTCCATAATACGGCCGGTCTGCTCGTCGACGATCTTGACCTTGCCGTCGATGATGACGTAGTCCACGTCGCGTTCGAACATCGCGTAGGCCTTCAGCAACTGGTCTACGGTGTGCATACGCTCGGCCTTGAGGGAGTAATTGGCGTAGAGCTCGTCCTTCTTCACCTTCTTGGCTTCGGCATCGAGGCTGGCGTCGTGCTCTATCTTGGACACTTCTTCAGCGATCTGGGGCATCAGGAAGAACTCGGCGTCGCCGACAGCCTTGGCCAGCTCCTCGTTACCGTTGTCGGTAAGTTCAACGGTGCGCTGCTGCTCGTCGACTGCGAAATAGAGGTCATTGGTGATGACTCTCTGCTCGATGTCTTTTTCGGTGAACGCGGCCCTGATGAGTTTAGCCTGAGCCTCCTGGAGAATAACCTTGATGCCGGGTTCGCTGAGGTATTTGATCAGGGGCTGGTACTTGGGCAGGCCTTTGAATGCCTTGAGCAGCATTATCTCGCCTTCGTCCTTTATCTTGCCTGCTGCAATCAGCTTGCGGGCTTCGTTGAGACATCTGTTGACCACTTCGCGCTGGGCCTTGTATAGCCTTTCCACGTATGGCTTGTATTCAATGAACGCCTCGTCGCCGCTGCGCTGCACTGGACCTGATATGATCAGAGGGGTACGGGCGTCGTCGATCAGCACTGAGTCGACCTCATCGACGATGGCGTAGTGATGCTTGCGCTGCACAAGGTCGTTGGAGTTGATGGCCATATTGTCCCTCAGGTAGTCGAAACCGAATTCGTTGTTGGTTCCGAAAGTGATGTCGCAACGGTAGGCTTTCTTGCGCGCCTCGGTGTTGGGCTCGTGCATATCGATGCAGTCTACGCTCAGTCCGTGGAATTCGTAGAGCGGTCCCATCCACTCGCAGTCACGTTTGGCCAGATAGTCGTTGACGGTCACTACGTGGACGCCTTTGCGGCCCATAGCGTTCAGGAACACAGGCAGGGTAGCCACGAGGGTCTTACCTTCACCGGTCGCCATCTCTGCGATCTTGCCCTGGTGCAGGACGATACCGCCGATGAGCTGCACGTCGTAGTGGACCATATCCCACTTGATCATATTGCCGCCGGCCATCCAGCTGTTCTTCCATATAGCGTAATCGCCCTCCACGGACACAAAGTCCTTGGTAGTGCTCAGGTCGCGGTCGAAATCGGTCGCGAGAACCTTGATGGTGTCTTTCTCCTTGAAACGGCGGGCGGTGGACTTCATAATGGCGAAGGCCCTGGGAAGGGCGTCATCGAGGGCTTTCTCAATCTCCACGTCGATTTTCTTGACCAGTTCGTCCAGCCTTGTGGCCAGGTCTTCCTTGGTGCGCACGTCGATCTCCACGTCGTCGAGCTGTTGCCTGATCTGGGCGGCCTCCTCTTCTTCCTTGGCAGTCCTGGCGGCAATCTGCTCCCTGAGGGCGGCGCTTTCGGCGCGCAGTGCGTCGTCATCCAGTGTGTCTATCCTTTTATATTCGTCGAGAATCTTGTTCAGAATGGGGGTGATAGCCTTCACATCCCTTTCCGCCTTGGAACCGAATAGTTTCTTAAGAATGTTCATATTAATTTATGGTAATTATAATCACACAAAGTTAATCGTTTTTTACAAGCCAAAGAAATAAAGTGCATATCCCGCAATCGCCGCCACCACGCTGTTTATAAATTTGGCATTGACAAAGGCAGCCTTGTTGTCCGCAAGGAGCGGCAGCGCGCTGTGCCCGTCCTGGCAGATGCTGTTTGCCAGCAGCACCGAGAAAGGCACCATCCCGCCGGCGAACAGGGTCACGAACACCAGATGGGGCCC
>JAGCZI010000044.1 GCA_017960085.1 Bacteroidales bacterium | reverse complement strand
CCCAAGGTTGAGAAGTTCTTCGAGCAGCTGTGCGCCGGCAAGGGTGCCGTCCGCAAGGTCATCCGCGAGAATGTGTAGAACACAACTTTAAACATTATTATATATGAAAAAGGTAATGTCCTATATGGCTGCAGCATTTATGACGCTGTCCGTCATCACTGCGTGCGGCTCTCTGGGTTCGCTTGTTTCAAACGCTTCGACAATCGGCTCAGTCGCCGGCAAGGCGCTGAAGGCGCTGCTGGACAAGTACATCAACCTAGGCAACCTCGGAAGCCTGGGTAATCTGGGCAACATCGGCAACAGCTTCGATCTGACAGACCCTGCCACTATCGACGCCCTGACCAAGATCGCAAAGAGCGTCCAGAGCCTGAAAGGCCCTCAGACCGACGATTTTCTTTCCAAGTTCGCCCAGGGTCTCATCAAGGGCTCGAACAATGCGATTTCACAGCAGTCTGCGACAGCCATCACCAATGCTCTGGTGCAGCTGGCGCAAAAGCAGAATCTCGCTTCAGCCTTGAGTGACAACGGCGCAAGCCAGCAGGCTGCGCTCAAGTCGATGGCCGGACCGGTAGGGGATATCCTCAAGATGATCAAATAATCTTCTTTCCGGTTCAAAAGAAGAGCCTCATCGTTGTGTGATGAGGCTCTTTTCTTTTCTCAGATGCCTTCTCCGTACCCGAATTCCGGGACGATGATGGCTTTGCTCTGGAGCAGCTTCGTGTGCGGAGGCACGTCGTGGGTAAGCCAGATGTTACCTCCGATGACCGAGTCGTGGCCGATGGTCACGCGCCCCAGGATGGAAGTGTTGGAGTACACTGTCACGTTGTCTTCGATGATAGGGTGCCTCGGGACGTTCTGAGGCCGGCCTGAGGCGTCGTATTTGAAATTCTTTGCGCCCAGGGTGACTCCCTGGTAGAGCATCACATGATTCCCGATGATGCAGGTCTCGCCGATCACCACTCCTGTGCCGTGGTCGATGGCGAACCAGGCTCCGATGCTGGCGGCCGGATGGATGTCTATCCCGGTGGCCGAATGTGCCAGCTCGGTGATGATGCGCGGGATGACCGGTGCCCCGAGCTCCAGCAGTGCGTGCGCGGTGCGGTAGTGGATCATCAACTGCACCGCAGGGTAGCAGAACACTATCTCGCTGAAGTCGCTGACGGCCGGGTCGTTGTGGGCTATGGCCTCGACGTCCGTCAGGAGCAGGCGCTTGATCTCCGGCAGCCTGCGGATGAAGGCTTCGGCGATGGCGGTGCCTGTCTGGGGCAGCAGCAGTCCGTACAGATTGGAAATGTCTTTCTGGATGCCTGCCGGGCAGCCGTAATAGTTCGGGAAGACAACGGCTTTAACCAGCTCGATTATGTCTTCCAGGGCTTTCGGCGACGGCAGAGGACTGCCTGAACGGAGACCCATCTTCTCCTCTTCGGGGGAGACGGTCTCCATCAGGGCAGCCGTATTGCGCAAAAAATCGTCCATGCGTAGGTTTATTTGATGGGATATTCTTCAAATGCGTAGAGGACTGTAGAGAGGTACCTCTCACCGGTGTCGGGCAGCAGTGCTACAATTACCTTGCCGGCGTTGGCCTCGTCCCTGGCCAGAGCCAGTGCGGCGGCGAAGGATGCTCCGGATGAAATGCCGACGAGCAGGCCTTCCTTTGCTGCGAGCTGGCGGGAAGCGGAGATGGCGTCGTCGTCAGCCACCGTGATGACTTTGTCGATGACAGCTGCGTTGTAGGTGTCAGGGACGAAGCCCGCGCCGATGCCCTGGATCTTGTGCTTGCCCGGCACGCCTGTCGACAGCACGGGTGAGCTGGCGGGCTCGACTGCGAAGGCCTTGATGGCGGGGTTGTGCTTCTTGAGGGCCTTGGCGACTCCTGAGACTGTGCCGCCGGTGCCGACTCCTGCCACGAAGATGTCGACCTTGCCGTCGGTCTCCTTCCAGATTTCTTCGCCGGTGGTCTTCTCATGGATTGCGGGGTTGGCGGGGTTGGTGAACTGGCCGAGTATGATGGATCCGGGGATTTCCTTGTTGAGCTGCTGGGCTTTGGCGATGGCGCCTTTCATTCCTTCTGCGCCGGGGGTGAGTTCGAGTCTTGCTCCGAGGGCTTTCAGCAGGCTGCGGCGCTCGAGGCTCATTGTGTCGGGCATGGTGAGGATGGTCTTGTAGCCCTTTGCGGCTCCCACCCATGCCAGGCCGACGCCGGTGTTGCCGCTGGTGGGCTCGATGATGGTGGCGCCCGGCTTGAGCTGGCCTTTCTGCTCCGCATCTTCAATCATTGCCAGGGCGATGCGGTCCTTGACGCTTCCTCCGGGGTTGAAGTATTCGAGTTTGACGATTACGCGTGCTTTCTGTCCTTCGAAACCTGCGATTTCAAGCAGGGGGGTCTGTCCGATGAGTTCGGTGAGTTTGTTGTAAATCATGGTACTTATTGAAATTGATTGTTTGTATCGTTCGGGGGAAAAATAAAAAACCTGTCGGAATCATAAGATTGACAGGTCGCGGAAAATATATATTGTGTTTACGGATAGTCTCAATATGCACGTGCTCGCCTGCCAACCTTGCGGATAGCACAACAGCAACACATATTTGACATAATCTGCTTCATTCTGCGTGCAAAGGTATGAATAAACTCCGTATATTTACAAGCAATTCGCGAGAATTTTT
>JAGCZI010000043.1 GCA_017960085.1 Bacteroidales bacterium | reverse complement strand
TGCACCTGTCCGTAGGCCACGTCTTTATGCCGATAGTCTGCGCGCTGTATCTTGTCAACGGACTATGGTCCCTTTCAACCTGGATGAAACTGTATAAGAAAAAAGCCTGATGAACACATTGCTCAAAATAGAGAATCTGCATGCCGCAGTCGGAGAGAAGGAAATCCTCCGGGGCATCGACCTTGAAATAAAGGCCGGCGAGGTGCACGCCATAATGGGTCCGAACGGAGCCGGCAAAAGCACTCTGGCCGCAACCCTGGCCGGAAGGGACAACATTACGGTGACCGAAGGGAGCGTCCGCTTCGAGGGCGAGGACCTCGTGCCGCTCAGTCCGGAGGAGCGTTCGTGGAAAGGAATCTTCCTGGGCTTCCAGTATCCCGTGGAGATTCCCGGCCTGACGAATGCCAATTTTATGAAGGCCGCAGTCAATGAGCACCGCAAACAGCGCGGCCTCGGCCCCATATCGGCTGTCGAGTTCCTGCGGATGATGAAGGAAAAGATGGCGCTCGTGGAGATGGACGCGAGCTTCTCGTCGCGCGCCGTGAACGCAGGATTCTCAGGCGGAGAGAAAAAGCGCAACGAGGTGTTCCAGATGGCTATGCTCGACCCTAAGCTGGCAATCCTCGACGAGTCCGACTCAGGTCTCGACGTGGATGCCCTGCGCATCGTCGGAACCGGTGTCGACAAGCTCCGCCGCCCGGACAATGCGACTATACTGATCACCCACTACCAGCGTCTGCTCGACTACATCGTGCCTGACTATATACACGTGCTCTACAAAGGCCGCATCGTAATGACCGGCGACAAGGATCTCGCCCGGGAGATAGAAGACCGCGGTTACGACTGGATCATCAATACCCTGTAGTATGGAGACTCTCGAACTCATAGAAGGCACAACATCGCTGCGCATCGAAGCGGGCTCTTCGAAGAGCTGGCTGGTGATGCAGCGCGCCGGCGGCACCTTCCGGCTGGACATCGCCGTGGAAGAGGACGCGTCGCTTGAGCTGGCCTTCATAGTGCTCGGGGACGTGTGCGTTGCAAACAGCCTTGACGTCAGCCTGACAGGCAAGGGAGCATCCTGCCGTCTGAGAGGACTCTGGCTGCTCGGAGGCGCCGCAGACGTGAAGTTCGACGTCAGGATGAACCACGAAGTGCCCGCCTGCACGTCGGAGCAGATGTTCAAGGGCATACTCGGCGGCAGCGCCCGCAGCAATTTCTTCGGCCTGATCAAAGTGGCGCAGGACGCCCAGAAGACCGACGCCCGCCAGCAGTGCCACAATCTGCTGCTGACCGGCGAGGCCAGGGCCGACGCCCGCCCGCAGCTCGAAATATATGCCGACGACGTGGTCTGCACCCACGGAGCCACTGTGGGCCGCCTTGACGACGACGAACTGTTCTATATGCGCTCGCGCGGCATCTCTTTGGACGAAGCAAAGAAAATCCAGCTGACGGTGTTTGCCGCCGCCGCGCTGGATATAGTTCCTGAAGATGTCTCAGCCGGTCTGCAGGGCTGGATAGACGCTATAACCCTTTAAGGATAGATTTGAGCACCTCGTTGGTGATGGTGCGCGTCACGGTGTTAGCCGCTGACTTTGTAGCCTTTTCCAGGACTGTGCTTCCGCTCTTCTTCGACGAGCTTGACTTCTTGCTGCCTGACGAAGAAGTCTTCTTGCCGCCGACGGTTATCGACTTGGCGGCAGAATTGGCGAGGCTGCGCGCGAAGGTGGTGGCGGCAGCTGTGGCCAGTGTGCCGAGGATGGTGCGGTTGATGTTTTTCTTCTTCGAGCCGCTCTTTGCCTTTTCTTTCTCTTTGGCAGCCTTGGCTTCTTCCTTCTCTTTCTTCTCGAGGGCTTTCTCCTCCTCGCGGGCCTGCTCCTCATACTGGGCTGTCAGGACTTCATAAGCACTCTCGCGGTCGATCATCGTCTGATATTCCTTGATCTTGGCGGGAGCTGCGGCCTGCACGTCGAGGCGCTGGCCGTCGGTGATGGCGCCGATCTGGCTCAAAGGGAAGAGGATGCGGGCGCGCTCCACTACTGAAGGAGCTCCCTTTTCGTCGAGGAACGACACCAGGGCTTCACCGGTGGAGAGCTCTGTGATGACGTCGGCCGTCTTGAAGGCGGGGTTGGCGCGGAAGGTGTCGGCCACGGTGCGGACGACTTTCTGGTCTTTCGGGGTGTAGGCACGAAGGGCGTGCTGGACCCTGTTGCCGAGCTGTCCAAGCACATTGTCCGGCAGGTCTGTGGGAGCCTGGGTCACGAAGTAGATGCCGACGCCCTTGGAGCGGATGAGGCGGATGACCTGCTCAATCTTGTCGGTAAGGGCCTTGGAAGTGCCTTCGAAAAGGGTGTGGGCCTCGTCGAAGAAGAACACCAGCTTGGGCAGGTCCATATCGCCGACTTCCGGCATCTTCGAGTAAAGGTCGGTGATGAGCCACAGCAGGAAGGTGGAGTAGAGCTTCGGCTGGAGCATCAGCTTGTCGGCCACGAGCACGTTCATCACGCCCCGGCCGTTCTCGGTGTCGAGAAGGTCCTCTACGCTGAAAGCAGGCTCACCGAAGAACTTCTCTCCGCCCTGGTTCTCGAGGGTCAGGATGGAACGCTGGATGGCGCCCACGCTGGCAGAAGAGATGTTGCCGTACTGGGTGGTGAAGCTGGCGGCGTTCTTGCCCACGAAATCCAGCATCATACGCAGGTCCTTGAGGTCGAGGAGCAGCAGGTTGGCGTCGTCGGCTATCTTGAAGAGGATGTTAAGCACACCCTCCTGGGTGTCGTTGAGGTCGAGGATCCTCGAGAGCAGCTGGGGACCCATCGCAGACACGGTGGTGCGCATCGGGAAGCCTTTTTCTCCGAAGACGTCATAGAAACGGGTGGGGCAGCCCTCGAACTTCGGGTCCTCGATGCCGAACTCGGCGCAGCGCTTCTCAATGAAGCCGGACATCTTTCCGGTCTGGCTGATGCCCGACAGGTCTCCCTTCATATCGGCCATAAAGCAGGGTACTCCTGCCTGGGAGAAAGTTTCTGCAATAACCTGCAGCGAGACTGTCTTGCCGGTTCCTGTCGCTCCGGCGATGAGGCCGTGCCTGTTGGCCATCTGGCCGGTGATGTATATCGGGCCGTTAGAACTGTGGGCCACGTAGAGTTTCTTGTCTTGAGAGAACATAAGCTGTGTGTTTGTCTATTGTTACAAAAATAACAAATAAGTAAATTTGTGACAACTCGAAAGACATAAGCTATATGAAGAAAATCCTTTTATCCGTGCTTCTCGTCCTGCTGACAGTTTCCGTATCTGCCCAGCGCAATCAGCGTAACCAGCGTGCCCAGCGCGCCCAGACCCAGCAGACGGCTGACTATCTCACCGACGACAATATCTTCTACTCGCAGAATACCGACGCCTACTCCCTCGACCGCTGCGTCCTGGACGTGTATTATCCCACCAAGATGGCAAATTGTCCGGTGATAGTGTGGTTCCACGGCGGCGGCCTGACCTCCGGCAACAAATTCATCCCTGAGCAGCTCAAGAACAGCGGATATGTGGTTGTCGCAGCCAATTACCGCCTGATGCCTAAGGTCGAAGTGACCCAGTGCATCGACGATGCGGCGGCCGCGGTGGCCTGGGTTTTCAAGAACATCAGCAAATACAACGGCGACCCCGACAATATCTATGTGAGCGGCCACTCCGCCGGAGGCTATCTCACCAGTATGATCGGGCTCGACAAGGCTTATCTGTCGAAATACGGCATAGACGCCGACCGTCTGGCCGCCCTGATTCCCTTCAGCGGGCAGGTTATGACCCATTATGAATACCGCACCCGCCACGGAGGCAGCGCCCTTCAGCCGACCATAGACGACACGGCTCCCATCGCCCATCTGCGTGCCGACGGACCGCCCTACGTGATAGTTTCAGGCGATCGCAACCTCGAGCTTTACGGCCGCTATGAGGAGAACGCCTATATGTGGAGGATGATGAAGCTCATAGGTCACGAGCAGACCTACATCTACGAGCTCGACGGCTACAGCCACGCCGCGATGGCCACGCCTGCCTTCCATATCCTGAAGCAGTATGTCAAGGTCAGGCCGTGATTTTTTAGGCGCCAGTTATCAGATTATTTCCACTTCTTTCTGGAGACGGACCCCGAAGACAGTTTCCACTTTGTCTGTGATTGCAGATGCCAGCGCGAGGATATCTGCTGCTGCGGCGTGCCCGCGGTTCACGAGTATCAGCGCGTGATTGTCGTAGACAGCGGCGTCTCCTACCGACATTGACTTGC
>JAGCZI010000042.1 GCA_017960085.1 Bacteroidales bacterium | reverse complement strand
GCTATAGCCTCTGTGTTGAGGGGCGAGAACTTGTCGAACTTCATATATATGACGTGTTTGATTCCGCTCATCAGGCCGGTGCCAAGCGCAGATTCCGAATAGACTATGGCATCGCTCGTGTCGATCTTGCTCCAGTCGAGCTTCTTGGCCTCGTCATTCTGGATGATGGGGCGGATCTGAAGCAGGTAGAACACCGGAGCTTCGCCGGGATTGACGTCCATATTCACCGCGAACTCTATCTCTACGGGGCAGAGAAGTTCCTGCTCCCCTATCGCAAGGATATCTCTGATGATCTCGGGAAGAGGGAAGGAATTGTACTTGAGGATGCGGTTGAAGGTAATCACACGGAACGCGGAGCCGAACGGAGCCGCCTCGCTGATGCGGTCGTTCAGGTAGTCGTAGTATGAGCAGGTATATTTCGCATTGCGGTATTTCTCAACTTCTGTCGCAGAGATACGGGCAATGTTGACGGCATCGTTGGTTGAAGCCTTGAAGCTGTTGGGATTCATATCCAGGGCCATTATTTCGGTCTGGGCTTCCTGGACGGCAAGGGTCGGGGTAGAAGTCTGGAGCACGTTGTCCGGATAGACAGGGCAGAAACGCAGGCTCTTCTCTCCGTCCACCACAGCTTTGCCGAGGCCCATCACGATGTTGCAGACGCCGTCTTCGCACTTTTCCTAGCCTATGGGATACATATTGCGGGAGCGTGCCACACCGGACAGAGTCGGGAAATAATAACCGTTGTCTTCGGTGCCGCATACTTCCTGTATCAGCACGGCCATCTTCTCTTCTGACAGCACGTTCTGGGTCGACTGGATATAAGCCCTCGAAGATGCGTAGAAAACCGATGCATACACGCTCTTTATGGCGCGGATAAGCATACGGAGCATCTGGTCGTCATCCTCGCAGCGGGGTATCATATAGGTCGAATACACGCCGGCGAAGGGCTGGTAGTGCGAATCCTCAAGCTTAGAAGACGAACGGACTGCAAGCGGCCTGGTGCAGGTGACAACGAAGGCTTTCAGCTGGCTGTAAAGATAGGGCGGCACTACGCTGTTGAGGAATTCGGACAGCACTGAATCGTCGTCCATCCCGTCTTCGAGTATTATGTTGCGAAGGCCGTTCAAATTCAGGAAATCGTCGAAGCAGTCAGTGGCCAGCACGACGCTTCTGGGAATCATCACCCTGACGTTCGGATATTTGAAATAGTGGTTGTGTTTCGCAAGGACACCGTTCATAAAGGCCAGGCCGCGGGCTTTTCCGCCGATGGAGCCATCTCCTATCCTCGCGAAGCTGATGGCGTCGCTGTAGTGCTTTTCGTCGAACTGGGCGACGATGCCCTGGCCGAGCATACGCCTGTAATCGTGGAAGAGTTTGACGAGCGAGGTGCGGTGAGCCTCAGTAGACTCGAAATCGCTGCTGTTGATGCTTCTGAGCACCTTGGCGAGAGGGAAAAGACCCCTTGCATACAGCCACTTCGAAAGCCTCATCTGGGAGAGGTTGTACTCGAGGACATCGTCAGGAACTATCTTTATGAGGTCCTCCATCTGCTGGAGGTCGGCGGCGTGGCCGAAATTCATCGGCAAACTCTTGGATTCGAACTCGAAGTCGCCGAAGCAGAACTCCTTGAGGATATAGTGCCTGAGGCTTTCGAGCAGGGTCGGAGAATTCTTGGCTATGAAGCCCACTCCCATCGCGTCGGCCACCTGCTTGTATTCAGACTGGGAAGACTGCAGGATTACCGGCATCCACGGGGTCTGGGCCTTCACCATCCTGGCGATCTCTATGCCCGCGTCTTTCTTCTCGTCATAGACTTTGTCGCCTGCTTTCTGGATCATTCCCACGTCGGAGATGACACCGAGAAGGTTGTCCCTGTATTTGTTATAAAGCTCGACGCCTTCGGCCATATTGGTAGCCAGCAGCACTTTCGGACGGGAACGCTTGCGCATTATCTGCTGGTCTTCGTTGTATGCGTCCTTGATGGACTCGTGGTTCTGCAGCAGCAGGATGCGGTACAGCTCGGACAGGTAGCTGCTGTAGAAACGGATCGAGTCTTCTATCAGCAGTATGGCCTGAACGCCGTTCTCGAGGATGTCATTGGCGGCGTTGAGTTTGTCCTCCATAAGCTTGATTATGGCGATCAGAAGGTCAGAGCTGCCGTGCCAGCAGAAGAAATTGTCGACTGCTGTGCTGGAAGTTTCGTGGATCCTGTTGTAGACGGCCTTGGAGAAGCTGGAAAGGACTACTACCGGAAGATTGGGCTTGATGGACTTGATCTCCTCGGCGAAAGTGAACACGTCTCCGTCGCCGCCGACGTTGAACATTGTAATGACGCAGTCGAAATCGTTCTCGGCCTTGAGATGTGCCAGAGCGTCTTCGGTGTTGGTCACGTGTATGATTGTGGGAGGGTTGCTTATGTTAAGCTCGCTGTATTCCCTGTTGATCTGGGTGTCGATGTGTCCGTCCTCTTCGAGGATGTATTCATCATAGCTGCAGCAGACAAGAAGAATCTTGCGGATACGGTACTGCATCAGCTTATCTGGCTGCTGCTCAGCGAAATTCAGATGTATCACATTGTCCAGTTCCATGTTCATCGGCAAAGGTAAATAATTTTAAAAAAACGCTTTTGTTGCGATATTTTTGGATAATTCACAAATATTGATTATAATTATAAAATATTCAAGGCATAATTGTATAACATTTTAAACAAAATCAAAAGTTATCAAATATCATGAAAGTATCTGATATTATGACCGCACTTGAAAAAAAATACGGTCATGAGCAGGAATACCTGCAAGCTGTACGCGAGGTGCTTGAATCGATTGAAGAAGTTTACAACCAACACCCCGAATTCGAGAAAGCCAAGATCGTTGAAAGAATCGTGGAACCCGACAGGATTTTTACCTTCCGCGTTGTCTGGGTTGACGACAAAGGCGAGGTACAGACCAATCTCGGCTACCGTGTCCAGTTCAATGCAGCTATCGGTCCTTACAAGGGTGGTTTACGCTTCCACAAGGCTGTAACTCCCTCAATGCTGAAATTCCTCGGCTTTGAACAGACTTTCAAGAATGCCCTCACTACCCTGCCTATGGGCGGCGGCAAGGGCGGCAGTGATTTCGACCCCAAAGGCAAGTCTGATGCTGAGATTATGCGTTTCTGCCAGGCATTTATGCTTGAGCTCTGGCGCAACATCGGTCCTGACACCGACGTTCCCGCAGGTGACGTGGGAGTCGGCGGACGCGAGATCGGCTACCTGACCGGAATGTACAAGAAACTCGCCCGCGAATACAACACCGGCGTGCTCACCGGCAAGGGTATGACCTGGGGAGGCAGCATCCTCCGTCCCGAGGCTACCGGCTACGGCGCACTCTATTTCACCAACCAGGTGCTCAAGACCGCCGGCAAGGACATCAAAGGCAAGACCATCGCCCTGAGCGGCTTCGGCAATGTAGCCTGGGGCGCAGCCAAGAAGGCCACCGAACTCGGTGCCAAGGTGATTGCAATCTCAGGTCCTGACGGCGTATGCCACATTCCCGACGGCATCACTCCCGAAATGATAGACTATATGCTTGTTATGCGTTCTTCAAACCGCGACATCGTGTCAATGATGGCCGACAAGTTCCCTGACAAGGCATTCTTCACCGCTGGCAAGAAATCTTGGAGCATCAAGTGCGACATCGCCCTGCCTTGCGCATTCCAGAACGAGCTCACCGGCGACGACGCCAAGGAACTGCTGGCCAACGGCACCTGGTGCTGCTGCGAAGTGTCCAATATGGGCTGCCGTCCCGAAGCCATCCACGAATTCCAGAAGGCCGGCATCCTCTTCGCTCCCGGCAAGGCTGTCAATGCAGGCGGCGTAGCCACCTCAGGCCTTGAGATGACCCAGAACGCAAGCCACATCAGCTGGACTGCCGAAGAAGTTGACGCCAAGCTGCATCACATTATGTCTTCAATCCACGAGCAGTGCGTCAAATACGGCCGCAAAGAAGACGGCACCATCGACTACGTCAAAGGCGCCAACATCGCCGGCTTTATGAAAGTCGCCACCGCGATGCTCGAGCAAGGCACTATCTAAAGCCGCGGCTTTAGATAG
>JAGCZI010000265.1 GCA_017960085.1 Bacteroidales bacterium | reverse complement strand
ATATCGGCCAGGTTCTGAGCCTTCACGGCTTCCTTGAGCAGATTGACGTTGCTCTCAACCTCGCCCTTGATGTCGGCGGGAACTTTGTCGCCGTTCTCGCGGAGGAACTTCTCCGCCTGGAAGGCAAGACCGTCGGCGTTGTTGATCTTCTCGATGCGCTCCTTCTCCGCCTTGTCGGCCGCTTCGTTGGCCTTGGCTTCGTCACGCATCCTCTGGATTTCGGCGTCAGACAGGCCGCTGGAAGCCTCGATGCGAATAGTCTGCTGCTTGACCGTTGCCTTATCCGTTGCGGAAACGTTCAGGATACCGTTGGCGTCGATGTCGAAGGTAACCTCGATCTGAGGGATTCCACGCGGAGCCGGAGCGATGCCGTCGAGGTGGAAGTTGCCGATGGTCTTGTTGTCGCGTGCCATCGGACGTTCGCCCTGGAGCACGTGGATCTCGACTGAAGGCTGGTTGTCGCTGGCTGTCGAGAACACTTCGCTCTTGCGGGTAGGGATGGTAGTGTTGGAGTCGATGAGCTTGGTCATCACGCCGCCGAGAGTCTCGATACCGAGTGAAAGGGGAGTGACGTCGAGCAGAAGCACGTCTTTCACATCGCCTGCGAGCACACCGCCCTGGATGGCAGCACCTACTGCAACTACCTCATCGGGGTTGACGCCCTTGTTCGGAACTTTGCCGAAGAATTTCTCGACGATGGCCTGGATGGCAGGGATACGGGTTGAACCGCCGACGAGCAGAACTTCGTCGATCTGGCTTGCCTGCAGTCCTGCGTCGGCAAGGGCCTTGCGGCAAGGCTCGATGGTGGCGTTGATCAGAGGGTCGCACAGCTGCTCGAATTTGGCACGGGTGAGGGTCTTTACGAGGTGTTTCGGAACACCGTCGACCGGCATAATGTACGGCAGGTTGATTTCTGCGGTGGTCTGGCTTGAAAGCTCGATCTTGGCTTTCTCGGCAGCTTCTTTCAGACGCTGGAGCGCCATCGCATCCTTGCGGAGGTCGAGGCCGCCGTTCTCTGCTGCGAATTCGTCGGCCAGCCAGTCGATGATCTTGTGGTCGAAGTCATCGCCGCCGAGGAGAGTGTCGCCGTTGGTTGATTTAACTTCGAACACGCCGTCACCGAGTTCGAGGATCGAGATATCGAAGGTACCGCCGCCGAGGTCGAACACGGCGACTTTCATATCCTTGTTCTTCTTGTCGAGGCCGTATGCCAGCGCTGCTGCAGTCGGCTCGTTGATGATACGTTTAACAGTCAGACCTGCAATCTCGCCGGCCTCTTTGGTGGCCTGGCGCTGGCTGTCGCTGAAGTATGCAGGAACGGTGATGACAGCTTCGCTGACAGTTGTTCCGAGGTAATCCTCGGCAGTCTTTTTCATCTTCTGGAGAATCATTGCTGAAATCTCCTGAGGAGAATAGAGACGTCCGTCGATGTTGACGCGCGGGGTATTGTTGTCGCCACGGTCTACCTGATAGGGCACGCGGCTGATTTCTTTCTGTACGCGGTCGTAAGTTTCACCCATAAACCTCTTGATTGAGAAGATGGTTTTCTTGGGGTTTGTGATGGCCTGACGTTTTGCCGGGTCGCCGATCTTGCGCTCGCCGTTGTCAGCGAATGCCACGATTGACGGGGTGGTGCGCTTACCTTCACTGTTGATAATCACTGCAGGCTCATTGCCTTCCATAACGGCAACACAAGAGTTCGTGGTGCCAAGGTCTATTCCGATTATTTTTCCCATAATATTTATTTTTTAATTGTTTCGATTTTTGGTTTTCGAGCACCCTGAATAACGAAGATTGTGCCAACAGCAAAATGGGCCAAAAAACTGACATTGTGTCATACTCTGATGTATTAATTAATCACTATCTTTGCTGAAAATATGTCAATAACAGTAGCCAGTATGAAAATAACGGTCATAGGTGCAGGCAATATGGGCGGCGCCCTTGTCAAAGGTTTTATCAAATCAGGTGCGGTAAGTGCCAAAGATGTCACAGTGTCGGATGTGAGCCAGGCAAACCTCGGCAGGATGAAAGACTACAACCCTGAAATCTGCCTGTGCAGCGACAATGTCAAGGCTGTCAGCGGGGCTGACTTCGTTGTCATAGCTGTCAAACCCTGGATTGCCGAAAAGGTGGTGCGTCAGATTGCCGATGCCGTGTCAGTCCCTGTCATCTCGATAGCTGCAGGAGTGGCCTGCGGCACTTTGAGGGAGTGGCTGGGCGGCAAGGACCTGGCTCTGTTCAGGGTCATTCCCAACACGGCTGCCGAGTTCCTCGAGTCTATGACCTTCGTGCAGGCCGACGGCGCCTCTGCCGACGAGAAGGCAGATGTGATGGGTCTGCTGGGCTCTGTGGGGGCCGTAATGGAGATAGAAGAGAAAATGTTTCCCGCCGCTACTACTTTGTCATCCTGCGGCATCGCCTATGCTATGAAATACATCCGCGCTTCGATGCAGGGCGGCATCACCCTCGGCTTCGCTCCGAAGGTTTCTGAAGATATAGTGCTGCAGACTGTCAAAGGTGCAGCCAAGCTCCTGCAGGAGAGCGGAAACCACCCGGAAGCCGAAATCGACAAGGTCACCACTCCCGGTGGCATCACCATCAAGGGCATCAACGCTATGGAGGCCAACGGCTTCACCAATGCCGTCATCGAAGGCATCCTCGCCGGCGGGAAGGCGTAGGTTTCCGAAAGTTGGCTTGCGTAACTAAAAAAACGGCCGCGCAACCAAACAAAATGAAAAAAAAGAAGTTGCTAAAGCCTCTTGTCGCGCGGCCGTTAGTGGTCCGGACACTAAAAAAGGCACTGGGTTTCCTGTGCGTTCTTGAGGCTCTGGAATGCCCTGTCTCCGTCACAGGTCCCCCTGTGCTAGAGCACAAGGGAATCCTGATGAACGGACAGAGACTATAAAATTTTCCAGATTCCAAGAATGTCCGTCAAAAAGATTCCGTATAGGATATCGTTTTGTTTATTATGTCTTTGATGCGAAGATAGTAAAACTCTATAGAAAAGAGAATGTGCAGCAGCATAAAACCTGCAGCGCATGCAATCATTATAAAAATGATTAACAATTACACGTATTACAGATGTAAGAGTAGAGATTAGGAATAAGAGTATGTTTGGTTTTGTTTGTCGTAAATAAAAATGCATCGAATGATTATTATGGCACTCGGCACGAACGAGACTATAATTAGGAAACATAATGATTCTTTAATCATTTTCGATGCAGTGTATTAAATACCACGATTATTAATTAGTTGATATATATGTGGTTCAAGTGCGGTTCAAACCTTTAGGAATATATTTCCACGAATCGGGCATTAAAACGGAATTGGAAATATCCACTCCGGTGTCCTTGCAATCATTCCTAAATTGATTAATTATCGGTCCTTATCTACTTTTAATGCAAACGACCAAATACTATTCTTTTTTTCCTGTTCAAATAAATCAAAAACTGATTACCTTCTAACTAAAACTACGTATTCAGTCACATCAACCAAGCCAAGAGACAACAATAGTGTGCAATGAAATCAGTATATTTGTAAGTAATACGAAACGGTCATGATTGACGAGAAGATAGCACAGGAATTGATTGCCCAAGGAGAAGGGCAGCAGGTCGAACTGAAGCGCGAGGTCCCCTCGAAGGTGCGGGAACTCAGCGAGGAAGTCTGCGCCCTTGCCAATGCAACCGGAGGATACATCATTCTCGGAGTTGACAACAATGGCCAGTTCACAGAAGGCTTTACCATCAACAATAGCAAGCGCTCCGCTCTGCGGGATTCGGTGGATCAAATCGAGCCACAGGTCGATTGCGACATCTACCCGTTTACCGTCTCCGGCCACGAAATCTGGATAATGGAAGTCAAAGAAGGGGAGGACAAGCCCTACTTCTGCTCCGGAGCCGTCCACATCCGCCGAGGAGCCAACTCCCAGAAGCTTCGCAAACCGGCCGATGTCCGCAAGATTTTCGACGATGCCGGAAAGCTCAACTTCGATATGGGCGTCTGCCCCTGGTTCAAATGGGAAGATGTGTACGAAGATGCTGTCCGCGACTTCAAGCTTCAGGCCGGCATCAGATCCGACGCACCCAGCCAGGAACTCATCACCAACCTTGGACTCCTCACCGACAAAGGCGAGATAACCAACGCTGTCCCGATGCTATTCTCTGATGCCTGTGGCAAGCGATTCATCAATGCGATCATCCATTGCGTCCGCTTCAAAGGCACAGAGAACGTCCACATCATTGACTCCAAGACATTCGAAGGCCCGCTTCTTTCACAATACAACAACGCCACGGCCTGGATTAAACAATATCTGGCCGTCGAATACGTCATGCACGGCTTCGACCCTCGTCAGGAAATCTGGGAACTGCCCCTCGATGCCATCAAAGAGGCTCTGACCAATGCTCTCTGCCACCGTGACTACTTCGATTCCGGAGCCAAGATCATGGTCCAGCTCTACGACGACCGTCTGGAAATCTCAAACCCCGGCGGACTGCTGCCCTATGTAGCAGCCGACTTCGGTCACCGCAGCCGCTCAAGAAACCCACTCATATTCAGGATGTTCACCCGGCTACATCTTGTCGAGAGTGTTGGCACCGGCATCCCGCGTATAGCAAGTATTCTTTCAGAGGACGGATTCCCTCCGGCCGAATACAAGACAGAAGGTTTCTTTACCACTATCCTTAAAAAGAAACCTTCCTCATCTGTCCACCAATCAGACCACAGTGGACAGAAAGGTGGACAGAAAAGTGGACAGATAAACCGGGAAAAGATTGTGGCGATAATGAAAGAGAACAGCTACATTACGACGACTGACATAGCCACGGCACTTGGAATCAACAGAAGTGCTGTAATGAAGCATATTGAATCATTGAAGAAGGAAGGTCGCATCGAGCGCAAAGGAGGGGATAAAGGAGGGGAGTGGATCGTGCTGAAACCATAAACCCACCCACAGAATGAGAGTACTGGACAATCTTGAGAACTATGATATCCCGTCGGGATTTCATCTGACAGCAGAACAGGAGGAGCAATTAGCTGCCGACCTGAAAGAAATCGTGCTAGCACTGATCCCACTCCGCAGCAGCAAACTCAATACCCGCCAATACTTCAACTCCCATCTCCGCTATACCAGTAACGTCAAAGATTATCTTGCACTTCCTGATACACCTCCTGATCGCTACGACTTCGGTGAGTCCTACAGACCCTTAACCAGCGAATACACCTGGGATAGTGATCTCCTACAGCCAGCCCTTCTTGACATCTTGCGGCCCGACCAATGGAGTTTTGGCTATGTAGTCAACTACATTGAGGCTGATACAGCCCACCGTCACAATGAGCGATACTACGAAGACAACGCAACCTCTGACGCCCTTGTGCAATTTGCCTTCGCTTTTACAAATCTAAAGAAATCCGTAGACTTTCTTTTTTATCTCAACTAAGACACACTTTTTGAAACAGTATCATATCCAGCAATAATAATAATGCAGGAAGCTAATCTAGAAATGCTTCTTGTTTTCATTTTGTTTTGTTGATGGCATTAGCATTTCAAAGGTAGGAATACTGAAAGAGGACTCAAAGGACTTGCGGTAACAATTGGTTGCGTATAATGGATTGATACTAAGATAATAATGTTTCGGGATTGGTAACATGGCACTCTTTTGGGGAAACAATGTACTGAAGAAACAAGACTTCTAGTGAGAGATTTTCATCTCTAAAAGCCTCAGGAAGAGTTCTTCATCCGGAGCGTTGGCGGCCTTGATTTCTTTGCGGAAACGGGATCTGGCAGTCTTGAGGCTCTCAATGGATACGCGATTCATTACCAACTGTACAGTACTGTAGGGAAGTCCAGCGAAAAATAGTGAGATAAGTTTTCTGTTATCTCCTTTGATT
>JAGCZI010000264.1 GCA_017960085.1 Bacteroidales bacterium | reverse complement strand
CGTGAAGCTGCCGCGCTCACGGCTGCCTTTGCTGCGCTCGCGTATTATATAAGGGTATTTGAAACTCTCTTCGCCGCGGGTGAACACGATGTTGAAGGTACCTGCCGTCTTGACAGACAGGTCGATGAATACGAAGTTGGGGCTGTCGGCCTTGTGGACGGCCTTTACGCTGAGGCCCTTGCCTTCAACGGCAACGTCATACTCGGAAATCGCAGGCCCCTGCACCATAAGCTGGAGGTCTGTCGTCATGCCTGCCCACCAACTGAGGGGCTCGACCCTCTGAACCTGGTCGTAAGAGGCCTCAGGCACTCCTGAATAATCAACCTGGCTGCAGGAAGCCAGCAGAGCTGCAATACCTGCGAGAAGAAAGAATCTTTTCATTATCTAGTAGAGTTTAAATACGACTGATGAGTGGGGACCGAGTGTAAGCTTGTCTCCCTTGTAAGAAGCTGTGCCGAGAAGGGCGACCGGCTTGTCCATAGAGACGCTGACGGTTACGGTATTCTCAAGGCCCGCGCAGTTGTGGATTACCAGCATCGGCTCCAGGTCGAACGTCATCATCCAGGCTGCAATGGCATTGCCGCCGCCGCTGACGGCACTTGTGGTACTCATACTTCCGTTTCCAAGTGCCCGGTAGGTATTCCTCAGGCTGCCCCAGGTCCTGTAGACATTCAGCAGGCTGGATTCATTGGCCAGCTGGGCTTCGACGGATATTTCAGCATTGAGCATCGAATTGTCAACCTTGTTGTTTACGCCTCTTCGGGCGCAGTCCCTGCCGGCCTTGTCCCACATGATGGGGGTGCGGACATATTCGTCGCCGTTCGCCTTGGTGCCCCAGTAGCCCAGCTCTTCACCCTGATAGATGAAAGGCTTGCCGCCGGACGTGAGCAGCATGGCAGCCGCCTGCTTTTCCTTCGCCAGGTTCTTGCCAAGGTCGCTGGCAGCGCGGTCCTGGTCGTGGTTCGTCATATGGAAGGAAGTGATGGCAGAACCCGGACGCTGTGCGAAATGGTCCTCGATGAATTTGACGACAGTCGACGCATAGTTGCTTGCGTTGCCGCCGACGGCAGTCTTCAGCGCGCCCCAATAGTCGAATTCGAAGCAGGAAGGAATGCCCTTGTAGTAGAGTTTCTCCTTGCCGTGGTTCTCCCAGGCTTCTCCGACCATAAAGATGTCTTCAGTATGGCCGACAGCGTGGTAAACTGTGTTGCAGCGGTCGTACCATTGCTGCAGGAAACGAACGTTGGCGTCGGTCTGGTTCTGGTAGATCCACAGCACGGCGTCGAGCCTGAAACCGTCCACGCCACAATCGTCGATCCAGTGGTCGGCAGAGGCTGCGATGGCCTTGAAGGCGGGTGAAGTTTCGCAGTCGGTGTATTTGCCGTAGTTGAGGTCCGGCATATCGCCTGAGAAGCTTGAGAAATAGTATGACTTGCTGCCGCCGAAGGTGATGTCGCCGCAGCTGCCGCTGTTGTCGAGTTTGAAAGCCTCTCCCAATTTGAGGGGACCGCTGCCGGAAGGAGCGCCGTACTTGGTGCCGGCGGGCCAGCTGTCGGAGTTGGAACTCCTCACGAGGAAACCCCAGTCGGTGTCGACGTCGAGAGTGATCTCAAATATGCCGGAGGCTGTCTCATAAAGGCCGACATTGCCGGATGAGCCGATCCAGAGCCATTTCGTGGCTGAGGGATTCGACTTCTGGGCAGCTTCCTTGCTCTCTGTCACGGTGACATATTTGGTGCTTCCGGTCCAGTCGACTTTGAAATGCAGGCGGCCCCAGTAGCCGGCCTCTCCGATGGTTATCTCGTGCCATTCACCCATTCCGCCGTTGTTCTTCGCCCCGGCGTAGTTGTCAATCTTGCCGGCGGCCACATCTGCGGTGGGATTGTCGGAGAATACATAATAGTCGCGGTAGTGACTTTCCGGGTCTGAACAGGCATCCTTGAACCAGCGGTTATTGCTGCCGCTGTGATTGAGGACAAAGTCCATATAAATCGCGATTCCCCTTTCGTGCGCGGCGTCTATAAGGGCCTTGAAGTCGTCCTCAGAGCCGTAAAGGGGATTCACGGTTCTATAGTCATCCACGTCGTAAGCGTGGTAACTGCTCGTGGGGTGGGCCGGCGACAGCCAGAGAGCAGTCACTCCCAGGGCGTCGAGGTAGTCCAGCTTGCTCTGTATGCCCTTGAAATCGCCTATGCCGTCGCCGTCACTGTCAGCGAAGCTGTAGATCAGCAGCTGATAGGTCGCCGAAGACATCTTCCTTCCGCTGAAGGGATCCGGAGCGGGGACGATCCAGTTGACGCCGGAACTTTCCTGGGTTACAGATACTGTCTTGCTGATTTTAGCGTCGGCAATGGTGACGGAGCCGGACCTCTCGGAATTGCTGTTCTCGGCAACACTTACGGTCACGGAACCATTGCCGTTGCCACTGGCAGGGGAAACTATAATCCAGTCTGCAGATGACTTGGCTGTCCACGGACCCTCAGCGGTGACAGAGATTATCTTGTTTGATTTGTCTGCCGACTCAAATGCCAGGGTCTCAGGGCTGACAGAGAGTTGGACTTCCGGCAGCGTTCCGGGCACGTCCTTCTCTCCGCAGGAAGAAACGCATAAAAATAACAGAGCCGCAAGGGCAAAGTGCAGATACCTTTTCATCTTTCCCAGTATTTATTTCTTATTAGGAACCGGGAGTCCGGTCAGGGGCTCCCGGTCAAAAATATCCGAATAATGCTTGCTATTACTTCACAGTGATAGTTTCGTCTTCCGGAACATAAACGACATCGAATCCGGAGAGGTCTCCGACATTGATGTTGTCACCGCCTGCTACAGCTTCGAATGCAGTTCCCTGCTCGACGAACGTACCGCCGCGGTTGACATCCCAGCCGGCACCCTGACGGATCTTCCATCCGCCTGCAAGGGTCAGACCGTATGCCTCCCAGCTGCTTCCGGTGTACATCATGAAGACATCTCCGCCCCAATTGTTGAAGTCGCCGATCAGTCCCCAGAATTCGGTGCTGAGGGTGATGGTTTCAGCTTCAGGGTCGTAGACAAGCATATATGTGCCGTCTTCGGGAGCCTTGATGTTATTGCCGCCGTTGGTCACTTCGAAAGCTTCATTCGCGCTTACGCAGTCACCGCCACGGTTGTTGTCCCAACCGGCATACTGACGGATCTTGATCTCGTCGGTGGTGGTAAGTTTCACGGGGATGCTGTACCACTTGCCGTCAGAAGCGAGGTTCATCGGGACATCGTTGTTCCAGCTGAATCCGGGGATTGAAGCAATGCTGCCGACTACGCCCCATACAAGGGTGCCGATGGTTTCGTTGTTGGCGTTGTAGACAACCTTGAAGGTTCCGGTCTGGCCGAT
>JAGCZI010000263.1 GCA_017960085.1 Bacteroidales bacterium | reverse complement strand
GTGCCCGGCAATTCGCTGTATCTGGTGTTTATGGGCTTCATCGGCACCTGGATCAACGGTATGATGGTGGACCACTTCACTGCCGGCCTGAACGCCCGCAAGCGCGTGTGCATCATCTCCCCGCGCTACAAGGAGCTGCAGGACTACATCGTGCACGATCTGGTGCGCGGCGTGACGCTCTATGAGGTGACAGGCGGCTATTCCAACGAGAAGAAGGTGGAGCTCGAGGCTATCCTGACGAACGAGGAGTTCGCCAAGCTGATGGAGAAGATCCGCGTCGAGGACATCCCCGTCTTTATGACCTCAGGCCGCGTCACCGAAATCTACGGCACCTGGCACCAGCACAAGCGCAATGCCTACAAGCACGACCGCCACGAAATAAAACAGATGTAGCGAGGGCGGAACTATGATTGACGATATTCTGAAATTCAATGAGCGCTTCGTGGCCGAGAAGGCATACAAGCCGTTTATAACCGATAAGTTTCCGGCAAAGAAGCTGGCGGTGCTCACTTGTATGGACACGCGTCTGACAGAGCTGCTGCCGAGGGCGCTGGGGCTTCGCAACGGCGACGCAAAAATCATCAAGAATGCGGGTGGACTGGTGCTGTCGCCGACTGACTCTGCAATCCGGTCGCTGCTTGTGGCCATCTATGAACTCGGGGTGGAGGAGGTGATGGTGGTGCACCATTCGACCTGCGGCGCCTGTCATATGAGCTACAGCGAATTCAAGCCTCATATGCTGGAGCGCGGCGTGTCTGAGGCTACGCTGGCGGAGTGGGAGTCGCAAGGGGTCGCTGACTGGCTGGAGGGCTTCCACGACACCGAGGCTTCAGTGAGGCGGACCGTGGCAGCTGTTGTTAACCATCCCCTCGTGCCCAAGGACGTCACCGTGCGCGGATTCATCATCGATTCCGTCACCGGCGCCCTGACTGAGGTCAAAGACAGCTAAGAGATAATCCTTAATACAATATCGCAATATGAGAAAACTTCTACTGCTTGCATCACTCCTCGTGGTGCTGGGCTTGAGTGTCAACGCCCGTGAATTCCACGTCGCCAAGAGCGGATCGGACAGCAACCCCGGTTCCGCCTCAGCGCCTTTTCTCACAATCAACCGCGCCGCTATGGAACTGCGTGCCGGTGATACTGTCACAGTCCACGCCGGAGTCTACCGCGAGTGGGTGCGTCCCCGCAACTCCGGAGCCGACACCTACAGCCGCATAGTCTACCGTGCCGCCGAAGGCGAAGAAGTCTGGATCAAAGGCTCCGAGGAGGTGAAAGGCTGGACCCGCGAGAAGAAGACCAATGTCTGGAAGGTCGTCCTCCCGAACTCTTTCTTCGGCGACTTCAACCCCTTCGCAGAGCCGCTGAGGGGCGACTGGCTCAACCAGTACAAAGATGCCTATTCACTCGGCGAGGTCTATCTCAACGGCAAGTCCCTCTTCCAGATGGAGTCGCTCGACGAAGTGCGCAACCCCGTCGTGCAGCAGGGTACCCGCAAGCCCGAGGCTTCACTGCTGCAGTGGTATGCCGAAGTCAGCGACACCGAGACAGCCATCTGGGCCAATTTCGGCGGCGCAGACCCCAACAAGGAGCTTGTGGAAGTCAACGCCCGCCAGGCCGTGTTCTTCCCTGAACTGCCAGGCGTGAACTACATCACAGTCAAAGGCTTCCATCTGTCTCAGGCTGCAGTGAACTGGGCTCCTCCGACAGCCTTCCAGCCCGGCCTCGTCGGCCCCCACTGGAGCAAAGGCTGGGTCATCGAAGACAACGTCATCAGCAATTCGAAGTGCAGCGGCATAAGCCTCGGCAAAGACCGTGCTTCAGGACAGAACCGCTGGACCATCGAGCGTGAGCTGGTGGGCTTCAACCGTGAGCTCGAAGCCATCTTTCAGGCCTACGACCAGGGCTGGAGCAAGGAGAACATCGGCTCTCACATCATCCGCAACAACGAGATCTTCGACTGCGAGCAGACCGGCATCTGCGGCCATCTGGGCGCCGTATTCAGCCTCATAGAGAACAACTATATCCACGACATCAACGCCAAGCGCCAGTATTCAGGCGCCGAGGTGGGCTGCATCAAGCTCCACGCCGCCATCGACGTGATCATCCGCAACAACTACCTCGTCAACGGCTACAACGGCCTCTGGCTTGACTGGCAGGCCATCGGCACCCGCGTGTCGTGCAACATCTTCGAGAACAACGACCACACCGACCTCTGGACCGAGGTGACCCACGGCCCCTGCCTGGTGGACAACAACATCTTCCTGTCACCCAACACCTTCTTCGACTGGGGCCAGGGAGTCTGCTTCACCCACAACATCATCTCGGGCTACATCACTTCGCATCCGGTGTCAAACCGCTACACCCCGTATCACTATCCTCACTCTACGAAAGTGGTCGGCGTGATGACCTTCCCGGGCGGAGACGACCGCTTCTACAACAACATCTTCACTGTGACTCCTGAGTCCGACCTGGCTACGAGATATGACGGCCTGAGTATGTACGACGACCGTCCGCCGTTCTATCCCGGCATCTACCGAGACCTTAACACCCGCGTCATCGACAAGCTGCCGCAGTCGTTCATCGACCTTGTGAACAGCGGCACCGACGCGGCCGGCAGCTCGCAGGCCTCTTATTTCAGACTGGCGATGCACGTCGGCGGCAATGCCTACTACAACGGCACCAAGCCCTATGCATACGAGGAGAACCCCGTCACCAGCGGCAGCGACGCCAAGGTGAGCATAGAGAGGAGGGGAGATGAGATGGTGCTGAAGATCACCCTCGACAATTCAGTGGGCAGCATCAAGACCTGTCCGGTGAACACTGATATGCTCGGCAAGACCTTCTATTCGAACGGATACTACGAGAACCCCGACGGCAGCAAGCTTGCCATCGACAAGGATTTCGCAGGCAACTCACGCTCGCTCGTGCGTCCGGCCGTCGGCCCGTTCGAGAACGTACGTCCCGGCCAGAACGAGTTCGTGGTCTGGAAGTTCAAGAAATAAGCTGAGCTTACATAATCTCCGGATGCTCATCCATAATCCGGTGAGCAAAGTCACGGAAGTCATCCCAACGGTAATACGGGCCTGAGACGGGCTCGAGAGCCGGAAGGGTGGCTTCCTTGCCGTTCCAGAGAATCTTGAAGATGATTTCGTGGTGCCGGCCGGTGGGCTGGTAGAAGACGAACTGCAGGTTGGTGGCCTTGCAGATGCGGTAGCTCTGGAACCAGTATTTCACGTCGTCGGCTTTCTGCGGTATGGTGCCGAAGCCGTCGAGGTTCAGCAGGGCGATGAAGGCTTCGAGGACATAGTCGTGGCCAAAACGCAGGTCTGCGGCGGTGTCGTGGTTCACAATGGCGATGTCAGCCTTGCTGACGATGTCTTCCAGCAGCGGAATCATCGAATACCTCTCGGTGATGTCGGTGAGGTATGAGCTGTAGTTGTAAGTCTCCCACAGCTGCGTGTACTGCTCGTCGGTGAGCACGTCGGCGAAGAGCCCGGGGTCGCTGTAATTCGGGTAGTTGCCCATAAACATATAGAGGTAATACAGCAGGTCGGTGGTGCCTCCGGTGTGCTTCACAGCCTTGGGATCTTTGAAGATATGGCTCATAATGCCGTCGACATCCACCTTGCGGGCGATGAACTGGCCGAGCTTCTCGCGGCTGGAACTGTCCGGATCGTTGCCCTCGAACTTGCGGACATAGCCCTTCGGAGCCTCGGGCGGGGCAACGATGCCCATTCCGAGGTGGTTGGACTTGACGTGGATGTCGAGCTTCGGGTTCTGTTTCTGCAGGCTGGTGGTGAAGGCAGCCATACTTACTATGCAGCGGCCTGAAACCGACGACAGGGCGTCGACCCTTTTGCCACCTGTGAACACTTTTGGAAAGTTGCGGAACATATCTTCAGCCAGGCGGGTGTGCTGCTGTACTCCGAGGTCCACAAGGTCGCCGGTGTTGGCGATGGCGGTGTCGCAGAAGTCG
>JAGCZI010000006.1 GCA_017960085.1 Bacteroidales bacterium | reverse complement strand
ATGTCGAATTTGTATTTGTTGGCATTTCCGACAGGGGACGCATCTTTTGAAATGGCCGGATGGTCTTTCAGATTGGTGTTCATAATCACTGAGAATATGCCGGCGAAAAGTTTCTCAGTAGCGTAGAATTTTCCTTTCTCGTCGTCCTTAAGTCTCTTGCCCAGAGTGAAAAGGCCGGAGCCTGCAGTAGCTGACATACTGTAGTTTTCAAGATAGCCATAGTCATCTTTGTCCGAGTCGCTGGCGGGGCTGTTGGGAATGGCCCTTCCGTAGAACAACATAGTGTTGGTGGTCAGCGGCAGTGACATTTCCAGCACGCGGCGTGACTCAGTAGAACTGAGAGAACCTGCAGAAGCTACTTCTGCCAGATCGAATAACTGCAATGCAGTTGCATCAGCAGCCAGAATCTTGTTGTCATCATTCAAATGATAAACCAGCAGTTTGGCATCCTTGATGCCGCGGAACGGATTGGATGAAGATGCCTGAACTGCGGCGTCTGACTGTTTTGTCTTGCCGGTGGCAGTAGAAACATTGAAAACGAAATTCGTAACGACCGAATTCGTTTCAGGATCGTAGTTCGGATTTGAAAGATCCGCACGCTCGCACCCTGCAACCATAGTCAGGGCGAGGGCGCCTGTCAAGATAAATGAGATTTTTTTAAACATCGTAGTAGTTATTATTTGTTTGTCTTTTTGTCGTCTTTATTCTTTTTGGGATGCCAAACTATGTTCAAGCCGAGTTTCGGCATGAGTGCAGCCTTGTGCTCCCGGCCGAGGCGTGTGCCGCAGTGGGGGCAGTCGTAGCGGTCATACGCTGCAAGGCCGGCGGCAAGACCTGCTTCAGCCTCGATGCGCCAGTTGTCTGCGATCCACCACGAATGGCCGAAAAAGAGACCGCCGCCCCAGAACGAACCTTGGAGGCGGAAATCACGGACCTGGGGATACATACCGAACGGGAAGCGTACGGCTCCGACATTGTAATGTGTGTAGATGAAATCTGTGCCGACGAACCAGCCGTCCCACACGTGTTCCGGCCACCATCGGGCCTGGGGGACGACGGCGAAATTGCGCCAGTGGCTGTTCCGGCCGGAATTATCCCAATTCCAGAAGCCCCAGCGCGGCCAAGGCTTCAATCCTGCCGCAAAGCCGAGAGTGACGTGGTCGCTCACACGGACATCGAACGCAAGGTTCGGCTCAGCCGCAGCATCCCAAAACAAATTGGTCCGCAGTGCAAATGTGGAATCAGTCTCGGAACAAGATTCTTGCGCAGATGTAGTTATGCTCAAGCACAGCGCAAGGAAAGAATAGACTGCAAATATTGAAAACTGCTTTGCGCAGCAGGCCACCACTTGACAAAGATTTCTCATTCTCAATATGGTTAAGCATTTATCCAACAAATGTACCACTTTTTATTAGAAAAATAAAGACTTATCGCCGTTAAATCGTTATTTCTACTGCCTGCAGGTCGGTTTCGCGGGAAGAACCGCCGTAAAGCAACTGGTAGCGGCCGGGTTTTATCGAGAGCTCGTCGATGGCTGCATCATAGTATTCGAAGGCTCCGCTGCCGAGTTCAACCGTAACGTCAGATGTCTGGCCTGCAGCGATTTTCACGCGTGCGAAACCCTTCAGCGACTTGATGGGGGCGTCAGGATCGTCGAGCGATTTCACATAAACCTGGACCACCTCTTCGCCGTCAAGGGCGCCGGTATTCGTTACGGGCACAGTCAGGGTCATCTTAGCAGGTTTGCCGGCAACCTTGGCCTTTCCGTAGCTGAAGCTTGTGTAGCTTAGGCCGTAGCCGAAGGGGTAGAGCGGCTCTCCGCGGAAGTAGCGGTATGTGCGGCCTTCCATAGAGTAGTCGCTGAAGTCGGGCAGCTGCTCGTCGGATGCATAGAAAGTGACGGGAAGGCGCCCGGCGGGATTGTAGTTGCCGAAGATCACGTCAGCCACTGCAAGACCGCAGGCCTGGCCGCCGTACCACGCCTGTACGAGGGCGTCATACTGCTTCTCCACCTTGCCGAAGGCTATTGCTGAGCCGGAAACGTTGACGAATATTACCGGCTTGCCAGTAGCGTCCATCTCAGCGAGCAGCTGCTGCTGGACTTCGGGGAGTTCGATGCTGGTGCGGTCGTGGCCTTCGCCTTCCTCGTTCTGAGAGATGCCGCCTACCATTATGATTACGTCAGCGCCCTTGACGCGCTCTGCAACTGCCTTGAGATCCACGTCGCGGCGGCTGTAGAGGTCGAAACTGAACGATGCTGACCTCGCCTGGGGCTGAGCGAGTTCGATGCTGACTTCATAAGTCTTGCCGGCCACTACAGGAAATGTGGTGGGAGCAAAACCGCGTCCGAAACCGCCGAAACGGCCTGCGGGGGCACCTGCTTGCTCGGCAACGGTCTTGCCGTTGACTTTGAAAATATATCTGCCGCTGCCGCGGACTGAATAGACCATATCGCCAGTAAAATCGGCAGTGAAGGTTCCGTTGTAGCGGGCTGAGAAATCAGTGAGGTTGAGACCTTCTGTCCACGCGCAGTCTTCGTGTGCGAGGGCGGGGGAGGTGGTGTTGAGGGTCAGGGGCTCGTCGTAGTCTACCGTAGCGACTGTGCCGCCGCTGAAATCAGTGCCGTTGAAGTATTCTGCGTGCAGGCCCTTGCCGCCGTTCATACGGTCGATGTAGTGAGTGGTGATGGAAGGCTGGACAAGGTCGCAGGCACGCTCATAGATGATGTTGGCTGAAGGAGCGGCAGCGCGGATGGCTTCCAGGATTGTCTGGGTGTTGGCTTCGGTGGGGTAGCCGTTGTAGTTGCCGAGAATCACGCGGGCATCGTCGGCATTCGGGCCGACGACTGCTATCGTGATGTTGTCCTTGCGAAGGGGCAGGACGTTGTTTTCATTCTTGAGGAGTACGATGGCCTCGCGGGCTGCTTTTGCTGCAAGGGCGGTGTGGGCCGCGCTGCTGAGGTCAGCCTCGCCGAGGTTGGCCCAAGGAAGTTTTTCGGCAGGGTCGAACATTCCCAGTTTGATGCGGGCTTCGAGGATGCGGCGTACGTTCACATCGATGTCGGCCTCTGTTATCAGACCTCTTTCAAGCGCTTCTGTGAGGGATTTATAGCTCGTGCCGCACTCGACGTCGGTGCCTGACAGGACTGCATCGGCAGAAGCTGTGGCTGCGTCGGGGTGGGTGCCGTGCTGGCGAGGGTTGTAGAAGTCGCCGATGGCGCCGCAGTCAGACACCACGATGCCGGAGAAGCCCCATTTGTTGCGGAGGATGTCCTGCAGCAGACGGTCGCTGCCGCAGCAGGGCTCTCCTTCATAGCGCTGATATGCGCACATTACTTCCTGCACGTTGGCTTCCTCGACTATTGAACGGAAGGCCGGCAGGTAAGTCTCCCAGAGATCACGCATAGAAACGCTGGCGTTGAAGCGGTGGCGCTCAGCCTCGGGGCCGCTGTGCACTGCAAAGTGCTTTGCACACGAGTGCAGCTTGAAATACTTCTTGTCATTGCCCTGCATACCCTTGACGGTCTGGACGCCCATCACTCCGTTGAGGTAGGGGTCCTCGCCAGGAGTCTCCTGTCCGCGGCCCCAGCGGGGGTCACGGAAGATGTTGACGTTGGGGCACCAGAATGAAAGGCCGTTGTGCCAGATGCCGCCGTTGGGCTCGGTGACTCCCATCTGATGGTGGTCGGTCGTGTTCCATACGGCGCGGGCTTCGTCAGAAACTGCAGTGTAGATTTCCAACTGCTGGGGCGCGTCGAAAGTAGCACCCAGTGCGATTACTTGCGGAAATACGGTCACGTCGTCGTAGCAGATGCCGTGACAGGCTTCGTTCCACCAGTTGTAGGCGGGGATGTCAAGGCGGTCCACAGACACGGAACCATTCATCATCAGGCCGATTTTCTCCTGCGGAGTGAGCAGCGACAGCAGGTTGTCGGCACGCTTTTCCACCGAGAGGTTGGGATTCTGGAAGGGGTAGTCGTAGTGCTTGCACCCGACAGCGAGCAGCGCGACAGCTGCAGCGCAAAGTAGGAGTCTGGTTTTCATAGTATAGTTTTTCAAAGACAGATTCTTGTTCAAATTTACGGTTTTTTTGGCGAGGTTGTTACTGTCAGGATAGTGTTTGTAGCGGGTAATGTATCTATTTCGCAAAATAATTTGCATCATTCCTATATTATATATACTTTTGATACGATTATGCGTTCACGCCTTTCAATTGCGATACTTTCTCTTGCGCTGAGCCTGTTCTGCGGCACAGCGAAGCTGGATGCTGCGCCGACTTCCGACGAGGTCTCT
>JAGCZI010000262.1 GCA_017960085.1 Bacteroidales bacterium | reverse complement strand
TCAGAAACCCTCTGCATCCTGCTGATACCTTTCTTTATGAAGAAGTTCGGCATCAAGAAAGTTATGCTCATCGCTATGTTCGGATGGGTGCTGCGTTTCGGCTTCTTCGGCATCTGCAACCCCGGCAGCGGAGTTTGGCTGTTCGTGCTCAGCTGCATCGTCTACGGCGTTGCGTTCGATTTCTTCAATATCTCAGGCTCGCTGTTCGTCAATGAGAACGTCGACACCGGCATCCGCTCCAGCGCCCAGGGTCTCTTTATGCTGATGACCAACGGCGTGGGAGCCTCACTCGGAACCTGGGTGGCAGGCCTGGTGGTGAATCATTTCGTGGCCGACACGGCAGCATACGATCCAGACTGGAGGACAGTGTGGCTGATCTTCGCCGCCTACTCTCTGGTAGTGGCAATCCTTTTCGCCATCCTGTTCAAATACAAACACGAGCCGAAGAAAACTTCCGGAAATTAATCGGGATTGCTGATGAACACTATAACCTTTGCCTGATGGCTGAGGTGGAGTGAGACGGTTTCAGCAATGCTGCAGTTCAGAGTCGCCTTCCACAATGTGTCGAAGGTGACTTTGTCTGTTGAATAGAGCAGCCCCTCGCTCTTTATCTGCAGGGAATTGTCGAAGGCGAAGATCGACACTTCGCGGCCGACGGGGCAGCTGAAGCGGATTTCGCTGTCGCAGAAGGCGTGAAAGACGCCGGTTTCGGTCACCATATCGATGCTGCAGCTGCTTCCGGCTAGTTCTGCGGCATAGTCGGCCAGCAGCGACACGTTGCCCAGGGTGTGGTCTTCCCGCCTGCCTGTGGCTCCTAGGATGTGGATGACCTCGGGCAGGGTTTCAGTCGCTGCCTTGAAAGCTTTGGTAAGGTCATTGGTCTCCTGCTCGCTGACGGTGCGGATTATGGCCGAGTGGCGCTGCTTCAGCTCCAGTGGCAGGGAGTCCATATCGCCGATGATAAGGTCGGGGACGATGCCTGCCTCAAGCAGCCTTGCGGCGGCGCCGTCGCAGCAGATCAGCCTGTCGGCCTGCTTCAGAAGGCTGACAGTCCTTTCGGAAGAGGGGAAGTCCCCGTTCGCCAATATTACGGTAGTCATTCGAAATGATATTTCGATGCATCCCTGAAGCCTTTCAGGAACTCTTCAATCTTGAGACGTTTCTTGCCTGAGAGCTGGATGTCCATAATCCTTATGTTGCCGGACGCGCAGCCTACGGACAGGTAGGTCTTGCCGTCGGTGGCAATCTGACCCCTGGAGAGCTGTTCCTCACGGGCGGGAACGAAGGCGTCGTAGACTTTGACGTCGGTCACGCTGCCGTCTTCAGCCACAAGGTTGAGGTGGGCGCCGGGATAGGGCGAAAGACCCCTGACAAGCAGGCAAACGGTCGAGGCCTCCTCGCCGAGGTCGATCTGGCAGGTCTCGCGGGTGATCTTGGGGGCGGGCTTGAGCTCGCTGAAGGCCACCTGAGGCGCGGGACTGACTTTCTTGCGGACCAGCGCGGTAGCAGTCTTGACCACGAGTGCCGAGCCTTTTTCGGCAAGCTTGTCGTGAAGCGAACCTGCGTTGTCGTAATCCTCGATGGGGCAGAAGTCGTTGTAGAGTATGCCTCCCGTGTCGATCTTCTCGTCTATCATAAAGGTGGTGACGCCGGTCTGCCTCTCTCCGTTGATGATGGCCCAGTTGATAGGCGCAGCTCCGCGGTATTGCGGCAGGATTGAAGCGTGCAGGTTGAAGGTGCCCAGGCGGGGCATACTCCACACTTCCTTGGGCAGCATACGGAAGGCCACCACTATGAACATATCAGGGTCGTATGATTTCAGCCTGGCAAGGAAGTCGGGGTCCTTGAGCTTTTCGGGCTGAAGGACGGGGATGCCGTGCTCCACGGCGAATTTCTTGACTGCACTTTCGTGCAGCTGCAGTCCCCGGCCGGAAACCTTGTCGGGCACGGTGACTACAGCGGCTATGTTGTAGTCGGTCTGCTCCAGCAGGGCCTTGAGCGGCGCCACGGCGAATTCCGGAGTACCCATATAGATGATGTCTACGCGGCCTCCCTTGCGCTTGAGGAACCTGAAAATGCGTTTGAGGAGCTTGCCGACAGGAGTCCAGACCTTGCGGAAGAACGCCTTGTAGGCATCCGCGTTGAAGAGGGGAGAGTCTGTGGCAGCCTGCCAGGTAAGGAATACGCCGATGGGCAGCAGCACCATCGAGGAGATGAACGCGCCTATGGCCTCGTTCATATTGCCGTCCCTGGCCAGCTTGACGCCGCTGGTGTCTACCACCCAGTATCCCACGAAGAGCAGGGTGGAGATGATGACGGGTGTGCCGAGGCCGCCCTTGCGGATGATGGCTCCGAGAGGCGCGCCTATGAAGAAGAACAGCAGACAGGCCAGAGACAGGGAGAATTTCCTGAACATCTCTACCAACATCTTCCTGGTGGGGCTGAGGAAGCGGAACGAATCTCTGTCGTAGGTTTCGATGGAGCTCATTCCGTTCTCGAACTCGCTCTTGGCCCTGCTGAAGGTCATCATCTTCTGGTCTTCGGTCTGGGTCGTGTCCATCAGTTGCCTGAGTCCCTTGATGTCGAACATCGGCATCGGCTCGTTGTGGAGGCTGGTGTCGAGCTGCGACATATAGTCAAGGGCGAGGTTGTTGGTGAACTTGCGCCGCAGCGACGGGAAGGTAGTGCTGTAATCGTTGAGGATGGAATCCCTGTCGACGCGCAGGTCGTGGAGGTCCTGGGACATTATTTCGTCGCTGAAGCGGTCGCCGTTCTCGTCGCGGGTGAAGGAGTAGTTGGCCAGAGAGATGTAAATGCGCTGCTCCTTGAAGCTGACGATGCTCTGGTCGAGAGTCGTGTCGCGGTAGCCCATACGGTTGGTCTCATCGTAGGAGCGGCCGTTGTACATATCGAAGATCAGGTATTTCTTGTCTTCGGTGATCTGGATCTTGCCCGATTCGGCGATGATGATGGAGGTGTTGCCGTCGTTCTTGGTGTGGTCGTACACCATCAGATTGTACATCATTCCGGTCTCGTCGTCCTGCCTTTCCGTCCTCAGGGTGTAACCCTCGATGCCGTCGTAGAACACGCCGTCGGGAATCTTGATCTCATCTTTGGTGCGGCCGATGTCGTCGCGCAGGGCGTAGATGTGCTCGTAGGCCACCGGGATCAATTCGTTCGATATGAAGAAAGCGCTGATGGCGATCAGGAACGAGACTATCATCAGCGGGAGCATAGTGCGGCCGATAGAGATGCCGGCGGCTTTCATCGACAGCAATTCGTTGTTCTCTCCGAGGCCTCCCATCGTCATAATGGATGCCAGAAGGGTGGACAGCGGCAGCACCATAGGCAGGATGGTGCAGGCACCCCAGCCCATAAATTCGGCGATGACGCCCAGGCCGAGACCCTTGCCGACAAGCTCGTCGATGTATACCCACAGGAACTGCATCACAAGGATGAACAGCACGATGAAAAACACCAGTGCGAAGGGGCCTGTGAATGATTTGAGCAGGTATCGGTCGAGTCTCTTCAAGATAGGATTATTTGCCTGTTGCCAGTTTCAGCAGTATTTCGGTGGCTTCTGACAGCCCGTCAACGTTCTTTCCTCCGGCTGTTGCCAGGAACTTCTGTCCGCCGCCGCCACCCTGGATCAGTTTGGCAGCCTCGCGGATGTCCTTGCCGGCATCCTTGCCCTTGGCGACCAGGTCGTCGGAATACATAAGCACGAGGCAGGGCTTGTTGTCTTCGCTCTCAAATGCGGCGATGAACACGGAAGCCGTGGTCTCTCCGTGGAGGAGGAATGCGACGTTCCTTGCAAGTTCCATGCTAAGGCAGGCGCGGAGGGTCATCACAGAGACTCCGTCAACTGTCTGGGCGGTGGCCTTGACGCTGTTCTTGATGTTTATGGCGCGCTCCTGCTGGACGGCTTCCATAGCCTTGCGGTATGATTCGTTGGATTCGACGGTCTTGCGCACGGCGGCCAGAAGGTCGGGGGCGTTGTTGCACATCTCGCGGATGGCGCTGATCGTCTCTTCCATATTGTCCACCATAATTTCGGCTCTCAGTCCGGTGGTAGCCTCGATGCGGCGTACTCCGGCGGCGATGGCGCTTTCGCTGATGATGCGGAAATAGCCGATGGAGCCGGTGGCGGGAGCGTGGCAACCGCCGCAGAGCTCTATCGAGTCGCCGAACTTGATGACGCGCACGCTGTTGCCGTATTTCTCACCGAAGAGGGCCATAGCACCCATTCCGCGGGCTTCCTCGATGGGAACGTCGCGGTACTCCTGGAGAGGGGCGTTGGCGCGGATCATCTTGTTGACCAGCCTTTCTACTTCGTTGATCTGTTCGTGGGACATCTTCTCGTAGTGGGAGAAGTCGAAGCGGAACGACTCGGGACCGACGAAAGAGCCTTTCTGCTCCACGTGTGTGCCGAGGACTTTGCGAAGGGCTGCGTGCAGCAGGTGGGTGGCCGAGTGGTTGTTCTGGATGCATATCCTGCGCTCGGTGTCGACCTGGGCCTTGAAGGTCGCACGCAGGTCGGAAGGCAGGCGCTCTGCGATATGTATCGGCAGGCCGTTCTCCTTTATGGTGTTGAGGATGGCTATCTTGTCGTCGCCACAGCTGATCCAGCCGGAATCTCCGACCTCGCCTCCCATCTCGCCGTAGAACGGGGTCTTGTCGAACACAAGCTGTATCTGCTCTTTGTTCTTGACCTTGACGGTGCGGTAGCGGACGATGTTGACGTCGGTGGCCATTGTGTCGTAGCCTACGAATTCAGTGACGGCATCCTTGCCAACGCTCATCCAGTCGCCGGCCTCGATGGCAGTGGCGTTGCGGGCGCGCTGTTTCTGCTTCTCAAGCTCTACGTTGAAAGCGTCCAGGTCGATGGTGTAGCCGTTCTCGCGGGCGATCAGCTCGCTAAGGTCGATGGGGAAGCCGTAGGTGTCATAGAGGGTGAAGGCGTCCACACCGCTGATCTTCTTGGTGCCGGCAGCCTTGGCCATAATGTTGTCCATCAGTTTGATTCCCTTGTCGAGGGTGCGCAGGAAGGCTTCTTCTTCCTCCTTGATGACGCGCACGATGAGCTCGTTCTGCTTGCGCAGCTCGGGGAAGGCGTCTCCCATCTGGGCTACGAGGTTCGGGACGAGGCGGCACAGGAACGGCTCCTTGAAGTCCAGGAAGGTGTAGCCGTAGCGCACGGCCCTTCGCAGGATGCGGCGGATCACATAGCCGGCCTTGACGTTCGAAGGCAGCTGGCCGTCGGCAATCGAGAAGCTGATGGCGCGGATGTGGTCTGCGATGACCCTCATAGCTACGCCGATCTCATTGTCAGGCTCGTATTTCTTGCCGCTGAGGGCGGCGATGGCGTCGATCATTCCGGTGAACACATCAGTGTCGTAGTTGCTCTGCTTGCCCTGCAATGCCATACAGAGGCGTTCGAAACCCATTCCCGTGTCGACGTGTTTGGCGGGCAGCGGTTCCAGCGAGCCGTTGGCCTTGCGGTTGAACTGCATAAACACCAGGTTCCAAATCTCGATTACGAGGTGGTGGCCCTGGTTGACGAGGGTGACGCCGTCGACTTTGGCTCTCTCCTCGTCGCTGCGCAGGTCGATGTGGATCTCGCTGCAGGGACCGCAGGGGCCGGTGTCGCCCATCTCCCAGAAGTTGTCGTGCTTGTTGCCGAGGATGATGTGGCTCTCGGGCAGGTATTTCATCCACTCCTGTCTTGCCTCTTCGTCCATCGGCACGCCGTCAGACTCGCTGCCTTCGAAGACAGTGGCGTAGAGGCGGTTCTTGTCGAGCTTGAAGACTTCGGTGAGAAGCTCCCATCCCCACTGGATGGCTTCTTTCTTGAAGTAGTCGCCGAAACTCCAGTTGCCGAGCATCTCGAACATAGTGTGGTGGTAGGTGTCGTGGCCTACTTCCTCCAGGTCGTTGTGCTTGCCGCTCACGCGGAGGCATTTCTGCGAGTCCGCCACGCGGTTGTATTTGGCAGGCTCGTTGCCGAGGAACCAGTCCTTGAACTGGTTCATTCCGGCGTTGGTGAACATAAGGGTGGGGTCGTTCTTGACAACCATAGGGGCTGACGGAACTATCGTGTGGCCTTTCGAAGCGAAGAAGTCCAGAAAGGTCTGTCTGATTTCGTTTGAAGTCATATTTGAGAAATACTTATATCTATATATTTGGCGCAAAAATAGCATTTTTATCAGATTATTATAACTTTGCAGATTACAATCAGCATTTTTCCCCTTTTCTGATGAGCAAGGAAAGCCGATACATATACAACTCTGAGACGTCTTCGTACGACCTCTACGTCCCGTCAAAACTGACGAAATGGACGCGTTTCGGCGTGGTGCTGCTCATCGGCATCGCTTTCTTCTTCTCTTATTTCTGGATATGGAACGGAGTTATGAAGAAAAGCACGCCCAAGACCGCGATACTCGAGCGCAAGAACAAAGTCCTGCTGGCCTCCATCGCCGACATCAATGAGAGGATGGACGCCCAGAGCGCTGCCCTGAGCGAACTGCAGGAAAGGGACAATGTCGTCTACCGCTCTGTTTTCGGTATGGACGAAGTGCCCAAATCGGTGCGCAACGCCGGCTTCGGAGGTGTGGACCGCTATGCTGACCTGAGAGTTTTTATGGATGCCGACTACCTCATCGCCAGCCGCAACAGGCTCGACGTGCTGACGAAGAAAGCCTATGTGCAGTCGCTCTCGTTCGACGACATCCAGGCCCTGTCCGCAAGGGCGGGCGATATGGCCAACTGCGTTCCGAGCATCTATCCCGTGGTCCCCACCAAGAGTATGCAGCAGACTTCGCCCTTC
>JAGCZI010000041.1 GCA_017960085.1 Bacteroidales bacterium | reverse complement strand
GTCCGGCCAGCCCTGTGCGGGCCGTGACAGGGCTCCGTCCCACATCACGTTCCAGCCGTGGCCGGGGTTTGCAACCTTGTCGAACTGTTCTCCGTTCAGCATTATTTCCTCGCGGACACTCTTGATGATGAGCCTCTCCTGTCGCCAGATTCCGACGCAGAGGAAATAACTGTTCGCGCCGGGTTCGATGTGAAGGTAATAGCCGGGATATTGGGACTTGCGGCCGCCTTTGGCGAAATAAAGACCGCACCAGCTTTTGTAGGGAGGGTTGCCGTGGAAGCGCTGGTCCTGATAGATGCGCCAGGTGATATCTTTCGGGCCCAGGCCGGCAAGGTCAGCATCAAGCTTCTCGAGTCCGGCCAGGATCTCCATACCGAGATTTTCGTAATAGCTTTTTATCGCAAGATAGAGCGGCTTGCGCTCATCAAACCATTTCTTTTCGTTGTTTTCCGCCAGCTCTGCATAGAACTGCAGCATATCAGGCATTGAAATTTGTGTCTCCATATAGAGGCAAATTTAATGAATTTGCGTAATTTTACATATTGCACTTTTGACCGACAAACTTTTTCTTATATGTCTCTTTCATACGACTTGATTATCAGGATACTGGTAGGCGGCGCCCTCGGAGGCATCATCGGCTTCGAGAGGGAGAAAAGGGCCAAGGAGGCTGGATTCCGCACCCATTTCCTGGTAGCATTGGGCAGCACTCTGATATCCGTCATTTCGGCTTTCGGCTATGACAAAGTCGCAGAAATCATCCCCATCGCTAGATATGACCCCTCCCGTCTGGCAGCACAGATCGTTTCGGGCATCGGCTTCATAGGAGCCGGACTCATCATCTTCCAGAAGAATGTGATCCACGGCCTGACCACCGCCGCCGGGCTCTGGGTGACAGCAGCCATCGGCATAGCCTGCGGAGTAGGCCATTACGACCTGGCAATAGTCACCACCATTATGGTGCTCATCGCCCTTGAGCTCGTAATGATCATCGACCGCAAGCTCAACAAGCGTCAGCTGTCCATAACTATGAAATCTTCCGAAAAGGAAAAAATCAGCAAGTTCGTCGATAGCGTTAAAGCGGACGGAGCCGTGCTGAAGGCATACGACCTCGAAGTGCTGGACGAAGGCAACGGCAGGATCTACAAAGCCGACATAGAGCTGAGCACAAAGCGCATCGACTACGAAGAGCGCGTCTGGGACCTTCTGGAAGGTATGGAAGGCACTATTGTATCACACAAAAAATAGCAAACTGATAAATAATACTGCAATGAGCGAAGAATTTGACAAGAGAGACCTCAACAAGGACGGAAAAGTCACTTTAGGAGAAAAAATCGGCTACGGCATCGACGAAGCCGTCAAGGATGCCAAGGAAGCCGCGGCCAAGGTCAAGGAGAAAGCTCCTGAGAAGATAGCCGAGATGAAGGCTGACATCAAGGAAGCTGCCGGCAAAGCCAAAGTGAAAGCCGAAGAACTCAAGGAGAAGGCTCCTGAGAAATTCGCCGAGATGAAGGCCGACATCAAGGAAGCTGCCGACAAGGCAAAGACCACGATCGACAACTTCGTCTCAAAAAAAGACGGCGAGAAAAAATCTTAGGCTTCTAGTCCAGATACTCAAAAAAAGCTATGTCCCGGTCCACCTTCAGATGGATCCGGCGGCCCAGGTACAGCGAATAGTTGGGAGCGCTCTTATGGACGTTCCAGTCGTGGCCTGCGTCAATCTGATACATTACCGGTATCTGCCGGTTTCCGATTTTGGAATATATGATTCCGGGCAGTGACAGGTCCATACCCTTGTAGTCGTCAAAATCCGTAAACTGCCCCACAATGATTCCGGCGATTTCGTCCAGCTTGCCGGAAAGAAGCAGATTCTGCATCATCCGGTCGATGGCGTAGCTGTCTTCACCCACATCCTCTATGAAGAGGATTGCGTCTTTCATATCCAGATTCATAGGCGTTCCCTGCAGGCTGTAGATCAGTGACAGGTTGCCTCCCACCAGCCTTCCGGTTGCTTCTCCTTCGCGGCAATAATAATTCGTCGTTATCGACAGGCCGGGGGCTTCCCCGAAAAGCGCGTCGTGAAGGAAGGCCACCGAAGTCGTATCACCTTCGATGCGGGTGGCCATCGGTCCGTGCATAGACTCCAGACCGAGATTGTTAAGGGCGATGTGAAGGGCCGTCACGTCACTGTAGCCGACTATCCATTTTGGGTTTTCATAGAGCGGGGTGAAATCCAGATAGGGTATCACCTGGGCGGCACCGTATCCTCCCCGGGTTGAAATCATAGCCTTGATGTCAGGGTCGTCGATCATAGCCTGGGTAGCCTTGATGCGTTCTTCAAGAGTGCCGTCATAGCGGCCGTTCTGCTTGAAAAGGTTGTCGGCAAACTTGACCCGCAGGCCCCAGTTCTCGAATACTGACACTCCATACAGCAGGGCCGTGCTGTCGACGTAGTTGGAGATGCCGAAGATGCCTATGCAGTCGCCACGCTTCAGCGGAGCGGGACGGATGTCCGGCCTCACAGCGACAGGTATTTCCTGCTCCTGCGCCTCGTCGCTCTGAGCAATAAGAGTAGTATCGATCTGAGGAATGGCGGCTGGCAGTTCTTCCTGTTCAATTACTTCTTCAACGGGAGTGATGCCGGCCTGGACCGGTGCTTTGTAGGGTCTCATAGCTTCGGCGGAGAAGCAGCCGCAAGCCACCAGGGCGACAATCAGAAGGAATACTTTTTTATTCATTTCAGCATCTGAACGATATCCGTAAAACTGTCTGCAAGGAAATCAGCCCCTGCAGCTCTTAAATCTTCGGCAGTACCGTTGCCGTAAGTCACGGCAATAGTCCTGCAGCCCGCAGCCCTTCCCATCAGTATGTCGAAGGGGGCGTCACCTACCATCGCTGCTTCAGCCGCAGGAACACCCAGGGCATCGAGTATGATATTCACCGGCTGGGGGTCAGGCTTGGCCTTGGTCACGTCATCGGCTCCGACGGTCATTTCGATCAGCGGAGCAAGGCCCAGCTCGGCGATGTAGCGGTCGAGGGTGTGGCGGTGGCGGCTGCTGGCAATGGCCAGTTTCATACCGTCGTCCTTCAGCTTCCGCATAGTATCCAGTACGCCTGGATACAGGGTCACCGCGCCCTTCTTGTCCAGCTCGTCGAACATCTTGCGGTAAGCGGCGGCATACTCGGCCTCTCCCGCTTCGTCCAGCGGGATCAGGGAGCTGAAGCATTTCTCGAGGGGCAGGCCGATGACGCTGCGGTACTGCGCTTCGCTGAGCGGCTGGCGGCCCATCGCCCTGAAAGTAGCGGCCATCGTGGTCAGGATTATGCCCGTCGTGTCCCCGAGAGTGCCGTCGAAATCGAAGATTGCGAGCTTCATATTATCTTGTAATAATCGGCTTTGCGGGGTCTGGGTGCAGGAGCTGCGTGAGCGATGTAGCCGAGCGACACGCTGCCCACACCTTCATATCCTTCCGGAATACCCAGCTGCGGCGCAATCCGGCGGCCTTCCTCCGACTCGAACATCTCTTTGCAGCGGTTAATCCAGCAGGCGCCCAGTCCGATGCTGTGAGCTGCAAGAAGTATGTTGCCGATGACGAGAGCGCCGTCCTTCACGCAATTGCTGTTGTCAGACTTTGAAAAGACGAGGATGATGGTCGGGGCCCCGTAGTACGGGTCGATGTCAGGCCTGCCCCACGCCTCGGCGTTCAGCCGCCTCAGCACTGAGCACAGCTCAGGATCCTGCACGGCGATGATCACCGGGTCCTGGGTACCCTTTCCGGTCGGAGCCCAAGTACCGGCTTCCAGCACGGCCTTCATCTCCTCTTCCTTTATCTGGTCAGGCAGGTAGCGGCGTATGCTGCGACGCTCGCGGATAGCCTTCAAAACTTCGTTGTCCATATCTTATAATAAATGGTTTTCAGCAAAATAACGCCAGAGCGGCGCAGTCATCAGGGCCTGCTTGCAATAGCCGCCCTGCAGCAGCTGCCGCACTTCGTCGACAGTCATAAGCACCGGCTCGATGGCCTCAGTGGGGTCGAGAT
>JAGCZI010000261.1 GCA_017960085.1 Bacteroidales bacterium | reverse complement strand
CTTTCTCTGTCACTCCCGGCTATGACTATCAGCCTTACGAGTGGGACTGCATCGACGGCACGCTTTACGAAGAGGACGGCCACATATATATGATCTTCGTTCACGAATGGACTCAGCTGATCGACGGTACGATGGACTACATCGAACTGTCACCCGACCTGACAAAGACAATCTCTGAGTGGCCTGTTACAATGTTCCGTGCCACCGAGTGCCCTCCTTGCGGCGAGATGAACAGCCTTGGCGAAGCCACCTTCGGCCTCAAGATGCCCGGCTGGGTGACTGACGGTCCCCAGATGTTCCGCACCCAGACAGGCAAGCTCGGAATGCTCTGGTCAACCTGGGGCAAGGAGCGTTATCTCCAGGTAATCTGCTACTCAGAGTCAGGCACCATCGCCGGTCCCTGGATCCAGGAACCCGAACCGTTCCTGGCCAACAACTCAGGCCACGGTATGCTCTTCCGCACCTTCGACGGCGAGCTCCGCTATGTCGTCCATCATTCTGAAGGCAACGGTCCCCGCAAGCCTCAGTACTGGACTGTCGATGACTCAGGCGACAAACTCGTGCTCGGCAAGCAGATCATCTTGAAACAATAGTACAAATGAAACGGATATCATTCGGCATTGTGCTGCTGGCTATATTCTGTCAGACGGCAGTGGCAGCTACATCTGTCAAAGATTTCAGGGTCCAGCACAGCGACCGCCCGCTTTCGGTGGAAGACAGGCATCCCGTCTTCAGCTGGAGGATGGAGTCTGACGAGCGCGGCCAGAGGCAGACTGCCTATCAGCTCTCCGTAAGGCGGGATGTTGACGGCAGTGAACTCTGGAACACCGGAAAGGTCGAGAGCTCACAATCCGTTGACATACCCTATCAAGGTGTGGCTCTGCAGGCTGAGAAGTCCTACAGCGTCAAACTTACGGTATGGGACCGAAACGGGCAGTCCTATGAGGCTTCTACCTGTTTTGAAACAGGCATAATGAACCCCCGCATCAGCGCCTGGGGCGGAGCCGACTGGATAGGAGTGAAGCAGCTCAAGCTGGATGCTGCATCCCAGGCTATCTTCCAGATCGAATCAGATTTCAGGCTGGTGAAGGGGAACGTGGCTTCTTTCATACTCGGCGCCGATGATATCCGTTTGAAAAACAGTTTCCTGAATGACTTCGGGGTCCAGTCGACCGAGAATTACGTCAAGGTCGACGTTGACTTCGCCAAACAGGAATTACGCATCTTCAGGGTAGGATATTACAAGGAAGACAGATTTGACGTGCCGTTCGTCACCGTCAGCAAGACTTCCTATCCCCAGAGCAATCTGGACGAAGTGTTCGCAGCCAAAGCCAAATCTGCTCTCCATCACATAAAAATCACTGTTGAGGCGAGCAATATCAACTTCGTGCTTGACGGAAAGGACATCATCAGCACTCCTCCCCGTGCCCGCGGTTTCGGTGGGGGAGGCGGCGGTTTCTCCGTCGGAATGACAGGTGGCGCCCGCAGCGCGGCATCCAACTTCACCATCGGCAAGCTGGGAAGCGGAGGCAACTATCCATCTTTCCCCAACCTGAATTCTGTCGGTTTCGCTGCAAGTCCGGGTTCCGAGGTGGTATATACAGGCTATAGCATACTGAATGCCGGCCAGAGTGAGGACAGAGTCGTTTTCGACTCAGTCCACGGCCCCGGATACGGCATTTTTGAAGGAAAGCCGGGCGTCACCGTGAGAGGCGGAGACATAACCGTGGCAAATGAGGGGCAGCGCGAGCTGCGCTTCTGGGCAGACCCGAGCTACGGGGCAGAAACTATGCTCCGCACCGAATTTACTCTCGCAGACAAACCCGTGAAGCAGGCCAGGCTGTATGCGTCCGCTATGGGTGTCTACACTCTCTACCTCAATGGCAGCAGGGTGGGAGAAGACTGGTTCGCTCCCGGTGACAGCCAGTATCGCGAGACCATAACCTACCAGACTTACGATGTGACCGGCCTTCTCAGGAGCGGCCGCAACGCTATGGGTGCTGAGCTGGCTTCCGGCTGGTACACCGGCTATATGACGTTTACGATCAGCAATTACAATTTCTTCGGCGATTACGAAGCCCTGCTGTCGCGCCTCGTGGTGACGTACGAGGACGGCACGAAGGAAGTCTTCGTTTCCAATCCCGACGGGTGGAAAGCCTACAAGGACGGCCCCGTTCGCAACGGCAGTTTCTTCCAGGGAGAGCGATACGACGCTTCAAAGGTCGTAAAGGGCTGGACTCTCGCCGGCTTCGACGACAGCGCCTGGCTGGCGGCCGAGCGGATCGAGAAGAGGGACTGGATTGACTTCGACATAGTAGCCCGTTACGACGAAGTGGTGCGCCTTCGCGAAGTCCTCACTGCCGCTGAGGTGATGCCCGTCCACAGCGCCGACGGCCATACCTACATCTACAATATGGGAGTGAATATGGTGGGAGTGCCGTCCATCACAATCCCCGAAGGCTGGCTCAAGGCAGGTGACAAGATAACCCTGGCCTATGGTGAGCAGGTCTATCCCGGCCTCAAGGGTGACAAGAAGGAATATGTGGCCCGTTTCGGCAAGAAAGGCCGTGATGTGGCCGGACACATCCTCTTCGAAACAAACAGGGCGGCTATGGACCTTGATGTCTACATCGCCGACGGCTCGTCGCAGGTTACAATCCAGCCGTCTGCGACTTATCGAGGCTACCAGTATGTCCAGGTGACCCTTCCTTCCCACGCAGGTCCGCTGCCCCTCGATAATGTTAAAGGTCTCGTGCTGTCGTCGTCAGAGATTCCGACCGGACGATACTTCGCCACTACCTCCGACGGCAGGACAGGCACTCTCGTGAACCAGTTGTTCAAGAATATCCAGCGCAGCCAGCTGGGCAACTTCTTTACCATCCCCACGGACTGCCCGCAGCGCAACGAGCGTATGGGCTGGACCGGAGACGCCCAGGCCTATACCCGCACCGGCATCTACAACGCCAACACCCAGAATTTCTACCGCCAGTGGATGGTGGCCCTCAGGGCTGACCAGGGTGTCGGCAACGATCGCGAGGTACCTGGCGGCATCGGATCTACCGTACCCACCTACAACCGTACCGACGACCCGAGCTTTGCCACCGGAACGACCTGGAGCGCCGCTGTATGCCAGGTGCCCTGGCAGATGTACATCCAGTACGGCGACAAGCAGATCATACGCGAGAACATCGAAACGATGATGGACTGGCTCAACGGAATGGCCTTCTACAAGACCAGCGACGAGTATCCATACCTGTCTTCGAAGGCAGCAGGCCTTGCGGACTGGCTGGCCCTCGACAACCGCACTCCTTCCGACCTGGTGAACAATGCCATCTACATCTATATGATGGAAGTCACTGCAATTATGGCTGAAGCGATAGGCCGGGACGACTATGCCGCCATCCTCAGGGACAGGCACGACAAGGCAAAGGCCGACTGGAACCGCGCCTATGTCAACCCCGTCACCGGCAAGACCCGTGGCCTGAACGGTCACACCGTCCATTCTCAGGCTTCTTATGCAACCCCTCTGAACTTTAACTGCTTCTCAGAT
>JAGCZI010000260.1 GCA_017960085.1 Bacteroidales bacterium | reverse complement strand
TCTATTCCTACAACTTCGTTGTCGACGGGCAGCGTATGCTCGACCCTTCGAACGTATATATGAACCGTGACGTAGCCACCTGGACCAACATCTTCACCCTCAGCGCAAAGCAGGGCGACAAAGGCTGGTACTACGAAGTCCACGACGTCCCGCACGGCACTGTGTCACACGTATGGTACGACAGTCCGACGCTGGGTATGAAGCGCCGCTTGACCGTCTACACCCCGGCCGGCTACGAGGACAGCCCGAAGGCCAAGTACCCCGTGCTCTACCTTCTGCACGGCTCCGGCGGTGACGAAGACGCGTGGAGCGACCTCGGCCGCACCGCCCAGATTATGGATAACCTCATCGCCGAAGGCAAGGCCAAACCGATGATCGTAGTGATGCCCAACGGCGTATACTTCAACCAGGCCGCCCCGGGCGCAGCCATCAATATGTTCCAGCCGACAATGGCCAACAGCCGCAGCCAGAGCACCATCGAGGTGGAGGAGAGCTTCCCCGACATTATGAAGTTCGTCGAGAGCCACTACCACGTAGCTAAAGGCGCAGCCAGCACTGCAGTGGCAGGCCTGTCGATGGGCGGCCGCCAGTCGGCGATGCTGTCGCTCCACTATCCCAAGACCTTCGGATATGTCGGTATGTTCTCCGGCACAGCCACCGTCGATGACAATGAGGCCGCCCTGGCAGCCCTCTTCGCCGCCAAGCCGAAGCTCTTCTGGGTCGGCGTGGGCAAGGACGACACCGGCATCCGCGCAACCTCCCTCAAACTCAAGGAGTACTGCGACGCTCACGGCTATCCGATGACATATTACGAGTCAGACGGCGCCCACATCTGGCGCAACTGGCGTGTCTACCTGACAATCTTCGCACAGAAACTTTTCAAATAACCCTTTATAAACACTTAAAATCATTTTTATAACAATGAAAAAACTCTTCACCCTTTTCGCAGTTCTCCTGATGGCAGCAGCCACCGTGCAGGCACAGGAACTTGCCAACTTCGGCCGCGGCCCTCAGATCGTTTCTCCTGACATCCAGGGCGACAGCGTTACCTTCAACCTCAGGGCAGACTATGCCACCATCGTAAAATTCAGCGGCAGCTGGCTCACCGGCGGTCCGATCGATATGAAACGTGGCGCCAACAATGTTTGGTCAATCAAACTCCCTTGCCCCCGTCCCGAGATCCACACCTACAACTTCATCGTTGACGGCGTGTCAATGAACGACCCGCAGAACATCCTCGTTCAGCGTGACGGAACCCGCTATCTCAATATGCTCATCGTTCCCGGCGAGCGCAGCGAGAACTACTACAGCGCCAACCAGCGCGGTACCGTAAGCCATCCCTGGTATGACAGCAAGATCCTCGGCAGCAACCGCCGTCTGACTGTCTACACTCCTTACGGCTACGAGGCCAATCCCAAGAAGAAATATCCCGTTCTCTATCTGCTCCACGGTGCAGGTGGTGACGAGGAAGCGTGGACCAGTATGGGCCGCACTGCCGAAATCCTCGACAACCTCATCGAGAAAGGCCTTGCAGAGCCTATGATCGTGGTTATGCCGAACGGCAACCCCGGACAGCAGGCAGCCGGCACCTTCAAACTCCCCACCAAGCAGGTGACTGAGCCCGATGCATACGTGAAGAGCCTCGTTACCGAGATCGTTCCTTTCATCGAGAAGAACTACCGCGCCATCCCCAAGAAGGCCAGCCGTGCAATCGCAGGTCTGTCAATGGGCGGCGGCCACACAACCCGCGCCACCATCCTCTATCCTGACGTATTCGACTACATCTGCCCGCTCAGCTGCGGTATCCGCGAGAGCGCTGAGCTCGACGCACAGCTCCAGGGCATCAAGAAAGCCGGCTACAAACTCTACTGGGTAGGTTGCGGTACTGAGGACTTCGCCTGGCCCGGCACCGAGGTTCTGGACAAGGCCCTCGAGCGCAACGGAATGCCTCACACCATCTACGCTTCAGACGGCGGCCACACCTGGTTCAACTGGAGGCTCTATCTGAACACCTTCGCACGCCTTCTCTTCAAATAGGCTATATTTGCGACAAAATTAACTGCCGATGAACGATTTCATCCTGTCACTGCTGCTGACCGGCGCCCTTTCGAGCGGAGGCTCGCTGCCTTTCTGGGCAACGGCCAACCAGTGGGGCCTGATGCCGGAGAACGACGGAGCCCTGGCGGTGCTGGCTGCGCACACGCAGTACGACACCAGCAAGGACTTCCAGTGGCGGTGGGGAGTGTCGTTGGCGGCGAACTATGACAGCGGAACTGCTGCGGCCGAAGCTGCTACCGGCAAGGCCGCAGACTTCCGCCTTATGGCCGACGAGCTCTACGCGAGCGCGAAGTGGAAGATGTTTTCGGTGGATCTGGGTATGAAGCACTTCGACCTCGACTTCTACGGGGCCGGAACGCCCACCCTCGGCTCGATGTCGACCACCGGCGGCCATATCGTCTGGAGCGGCAACGCCCGCAGCATGCCGGGCTACATTATCAACCTCGACCCGGTGCCGCTGCCCTGGACCAACAAGCATGCCTGGCTCTACGGCAGCTTCGGCGACTTCAAGACGCTGGACAACCGCTATGTGGCGGGAGCGCTGGTCCACCGCACCAAGGTTTTCCTGAAATTCAACATCACCGAACGCCTCGACTTCCACTTCGGCTTCGACCATTACGCCCTCTGGGCGGGCAAGTACGATAAAGCCGAGATGCCGATAACGCTGGAGAATTATCTCCGCATCGTCCTGGGCATGCACGCGTCCAGCAAAGGCTCGCAGAGCGACCAGATTAATGTGATCGGCGACCAGGGCGGAGGAGAGCTGCTGCGCTTCGATTGGCGTGGAGATGGTTGGAAGGCCACTTTCCAACACGACATACCCTACGCCGACGGCTCGGGCATGGGCTTCCAGAACTTCCCGGACGGCGTCAACACCCTCTGGTTCGGCTTTGACGACAAGGACCGCTGGGTGAGCGACATCCTCTACGAATACCAGTACACCATGTGGCAGTCCGGCACCCGCCATGACCGCCCCACCACTGAAGAGGAGCGCCAGCATCTCGACCCGAACGACCAGTACCACTACTGGCGCAAGATCATCGGCGGTGGAGACGACTACTTCAACAATGGTGAATATAAGTCCGGCTGGACTTACTATGGCCGTCCGATGGGCGACCCGCTGATGGTTCCGAAAGGCACCTACAAACAAACCTGGACAGGTCGCGCCATGGTCCTCGGCGTTGAAAACAACCGCCTCAAGGCCCACCACGTCAGCATCGCCGGCAAGTTGTTCAAGAAGCTTCCGTACAAGCTGATGCTGACCTACAGCAAAAACTACGGCACATACGGCGCTCCGTACACAGGCGAGTCTCAGTGGGGCAAAGATCCCGGCACTGTCAAGGAGACTCCGCTGCACCAGGTTTCAGGCGCGCTGGTGGGAGAGATCCCGCTGCGGCACTTCGCCATCACCTGGGGCCTCTACGCCGACCGCGGCCAGCTGCTCGAAGACAATTTCGGCGCGCAGATCGGACTGCGATATATGTTCAGCGCACAGTAGTTTTTTCGCTGAAAATTCTGTATATTCGTGCTAATAACTCAAAACCAATAACAACTATGGCACTCAACCTCAGCGACCTCATCGCCCAGCAAGTGGGCAACATTGCAGGTAACGTCGCCCTTCCCGCAAACCAGAAGAACGACATCCTCAACGGCCTTTCAAACTCAATCCTCGGCAGTCTCACCCAGACAGCTACCAAAGCTGGCGGTCTCGATATGATCAAACAGCTGCTCACCGGCAAGACAGCAGCTGCCCAGAGCCCCATCACAGCCCTCGCAGGCTCGCTTTTCAAGAACAACGTGATTCAGAAGCTCGGCCTCAACTCCAACCTCGGCGGAACCCTCACGGCCTTGATCCCCACCGTCTTCACCAAGCTCAGCGGCCTTGTTAAAGACCAGGACGGCGACGGCGACGTTGACATCAACGACATCCTGATCACCCTCAAGGGCGGCAACAAACCTGCCGGCGGCGGCATCCTCGGAAGCATCCTCGGCGGCATCCTCAAGAAATAAGTTTGTCCTTGCCGACGACAAAAGACACTGTCTCCCCGTGAGACAGTGTTTTTTTATTTAAATTTGCGCTTCCAACCGTGTAGAAACGCTTAAAAACGGATAATGAAGAAACTCGTATCGCTTCTAGCTTGCATTGTCCTGCTGTCCACTTGCCAGAAGGCTCCCGAGATCATAGTCACGGGCCAGTCCCAGGTGGACATCAGTGACGCCCCGTACTCATTCACCGTCACAGTCCAGTCGAACCGTCCCTGGAGCGCCAGGTGCTCCGAGCCCTGGGTGATCGTCTCGCCTTCGAGCGTGACCACCGCTTCGGACGATCCGGTCACGGTGACGATTTCCGTCTCCCGCAACAGCAGCTATGACGTCCGCAGCGCGACTGTCACTTTCTTCGCCGAGGAGGTGACCAGCGAGGTGAAAGTGAGCCAGGGAGCCAAGCACGCAATGATACTGCCGGCCGAATCGAAGTATTTCGATGTGGCTGCTGACGGCAAGACGATAGTCATCGAGGTCCAGGCGAACGTGGATTACGACATCGAAGTCACCGAAGGCGCCGACTGGATAGTGCCGGTGGCCAGCAAGGCGCTGCCTGTGCACCACCATTCGTTCCAGGTGGCTGAGAACGGCACCCGCCGGGGCCGTATGGGCGCTATAAAGTTCGTGAACCAGGCCGAGAAGTTCGAGGCCAATGTCTTCGTCAACCAGGAGTACTTCCCCATCCTCGTTTCCAAGGACACCCTGCTGGCCTCCGGCCGCGGCTGGACGGTGGCAGTCGAGACTGTCGGCGCCGAGCCTGAAGACTACAGACTTGCTCTTGAAGACCGCTGGCTGACCCTCGAGGGCAGCGAGAAGGGCAAGGACGGCGGCACCCGCTTCTTAGTGTCGGCCGCTGCCTGGAATCCGGAAGAGGCCCAGCCCCGCGACTCCCGCATCTTCGTCTATTACAAGCACCTGCCCGAGCCCGATACCGTCGTGGTCCATCAGTACAGCCGCCTTCCCGCGTTCATCTTCTCCTCTGCGGAGCAGGTGGTGAAAGTGCCTGAGCTGCAAGGGAACAACCGCGACAGCTTCGTTTTCTGGGGCGACGGGACCAGCGACCTGTGGCAGGCTGGCATAGAGCACCACTATTCCGAGAGCGGCGAGCACAAGGTCATCGTCGAGCTGAACGGTGCCAGCAGAGTCAGAGTCACTGACTTCAAGACCGAAACAAGACTTAATCTGAGGGAGCTGCGCAAATGAGAAGATTGATAGCAATAGTTGCCGCACTGCTTGTGTGGCAGATGTCAGATGCCCGGCCCATCCCCGAGGCCCAGGCCCGTCGCAATGCCGCTGAGTTTTTCACCGCCGAGCGCGGCCTCACCAAGGCTGCAGCCGTGCGTGCCGAGGACCTGCGGCTGGTGTATACATTTCCCGAGAGTGTCACCAAGGCTCCGGCAGACCCTGCACTATATGTCTTTGATATGCCTTCCGGCGGTTATGTCATCGCTGCCGGCGACGATGTGGCCCGCAAGGTGCTTGCATATTCCTTCGAGGATGCGTTCCCCGTCGGGAACATCCCCGTTAATATGATGGACGGCCTCAAGTGGTATGCCGACATCATCGCTTTCGCCCGCTCGCAGGGATGGATTTCCGCTGCTACGAAAGCCGACGAGGAGGAACCCGAAGAGCCTGTCGTCCTCAAGACTGCGAAATGGAACCAGTTCTCTCCCTT
>JAGCZI010000259.1 GCA_017960085.1 Bacteroidales bacterium | reverse complement strand
CGGGCGTGCTGCATATGGGCCATATGCTCAACAATACCATTCAGGACGTGCTGGTGCGCCACGCACGTATGAAGGGATTCAATGCCTGCTGGGTGCCGGGCACCGACCACGCATCTATCGCCACCGAGTCCAAGGTGGTCAAGAAGCTCGCCGAGCAGGGCATCAGGAAGCACGAGCTCACCCGCGAGCAGTTCCTCGAGCACGCCTGGGACTGGACTCACGAGCACGGCGGCATCATCCTCAAGCAGCTGCGCCGCCTTGGCGCTTCCTGCGACTGGGACCGCACTGCCTTCACTATGGACGAGAAGCGCTCTCAGAGCGTCATCAAGGTCTTCGTGGACCTCTACCGCAAGGGCTACATCTACCGCGACCTGCGTATGGTGAACTGGGACCCCAAGGCCCTCACCGCCCTCTCTACCGAAGAAGTCATCTACAAGGAGGAGAAAAGCCATCTCTTCCACCTGAAATATTATGTCGACGGCCTGACCTCCCTTGAGAACGAGGAAGATCTGGCTGCCGCCGGCAACGTGATCCACAAGGACGACCGAGGCTACTATGCAGTAGTGGCCACCACCCGCCCCGAGACCATAATGGGCGATACCGCGATGTGCATCAACCCCAAGGACCCGAAGAACCAGTGGCTCAAGGGCCGCAAGGTCATCGTGCCCCTGGTTGGCCGCGTGATCCGCGTCATCGAAGACCGCTACGTCGACATCGAGTTCGGAACGGGCTGCCTCAAGGTGACCCCCGCGCACGACGTCAATGACTATATGCTCGGCAAGACCCACAACCTCGAGACCATAGACATCTTCAACGAAGACGCCACCATCTCCGACCAGAGCCCTCTCTATGTCGGTATGGACCGTATGGCCTGCCGGCGGCAGATCGTAAAGGACCTGCAGGAAGCCGGCCTGATGGAGCGCATCGAGGACTATGTCAACAAAGTGGGCTATTCGGAGCGCAATATGGACACCGCCATCGAGCCCCGTCTGTCGATGCAGTGGTTCCTCTCTATGAAACATTTCGCCGATATGGCTCTTCCGCCCGTAATGGAAGACGTGCTGAAGTTCTATCCGGCCAAGTACAAGAATACCTATAACAACTGGCTAACCAACATCCAGGACTGGTGCATCAGCCGTCAGCTCTGGTGGGGACACCGCATCCCTGCGTATTACTACAACGAGAACGGTGACTTCGTGGTCGCAGAAACCCGCGAGGAAGCCCTGAAGCTCGCCCAGGCCAAGGATGCCGGCATAACCGACGCCGACCTGCGGCAGGACGAGGACGCCCTCGACACCTGGTTCTCAAGCTGGCTCTGGCCCGTAAGCCTGTTCGACGGCATAGTAGCTCCCGGCAACGAGGAGATCAAATATTACTACCCGACCAGCGACCTGGTGACCGGCCCCGACATCATCTTCTTCTGGGTGGCCCGTATGATTATGGCCGGCGAGGAGTATATGGGCGACATCCCGTTCCGCAACGTATACTTCACAGGCATCGTACGCGACAAACTCGGCCGCAAGATGAGCAAGTCGCTCGGCAACAGCCCCGACCCGATAGGCCTTATAGACACCTACGGAGCCGACGGCGTGCGTCTGGGTATGATGCTCTGCACCTCAGCCGGCAACGACATCCTCTTCGACGAAAGCCAGGTGGAGCAGGGCCGCAACTTCTGCAACAAAATATGGAACGCCTACCGTCTCGTCAAGGGCTGGCAGGTGGCCGACACAGCTCAGAACAAGGCCTCAAAGGTGGCCGTCGACTGGTTCGGCAGCCATCTGTCTCAGACCATCGAGGCCTACGAAGACCATTTCAGCAAGTTCCGCATATCAGACGCCGCAATGGCTGTCTACAAACTGTTCTGGGATGATTTCTGCGCCTGGTACCTCGAGCTTGTGAAGCCCGCTTTCGGACAGCCGATAGACCGCGCCACCTACGACGCCACCATCAGCTTCTTCGATTCGCTGCTCAAGCTTCTGCATCCGTTTATGCCGTTCATCACCGAGGAGCTGTGGCAGAACATCGCGCAGCGCGGCGAATGCGAGACCATAATGCTTCAGGATATGCCGAAGGCTGGTGCGAGCGACGACAAGCTCATCGCCGACTTCGACGCTGCCTGCAAGGTGGTGATGGAGCTCCGCGCCCTGCGTCAGGGCAAGGGCATCTCACCCAAGGAGGCCCTCAGCCTCAAGGTGAAGGGCGACTTCAGCGAGGCTATGTACCCCGTAGTGGAGAAGATGGCCAACGTAAGCTCCATAGCGAAGGCATCCAGCTTCGAGAGCGAAGGCAGCGGCCAGAGCTTTATGGTCGGCACCCTCGAGTTCTTCGTGCCGCTGGAAGGTATGATAGACAAGGAAGGGGAGAAGGCGAAGATCGAAGCGGAGATAGCCCGCTACGAAGGCTTCCTGAAAGGAGTGAATGCAAAGCTCGGCAACGAGAAGTTCGTGGCCAACGCTCCCGCCCAGGTAGTCGAGACCGAGCGCAAGAAGCTCGCTGACGCTACCGCCAAGATAGCGGCCCTCAAAGCAAGACTCAACGAATTATCATAAACATTTAATACTTAAAGATATGCTTACACTGTTCTTTATCCCCCTGACTCTGGGTACCTGGGAAATAGTAGCCATCGTCCTTGTAGTCCTCCTGCTCTTCGGAGGCAAGAAGATTCCCGAGCTGATGCGCGGTCTCGGTAAAGGTGTCAAGGAATTCAAAGGCGGAATGAAAGAAGCCGAGAAAGAATTCGACGACATCAAGAAGGATGTAATGTCTGAAGACACTAAAAAATAACGCGGCATGGCAGATGTAAAGATGTCCTTCTGGGACCATCTTGACGAGCTGCGGAAAGTACTGTTCAGGATAGTGGGAGTGCTGCTGGTTTTGACCGTGGCGGCATTCTTCTTCAAGGAGCCGATGTTCAACATCATATTCGGCCCCTTGAATTCCGATTTCATTCTGTACAAGGGTTTCGACAAGCTGCTCGGCCTGGTGGGATTGAAGGGTGTGGACAATTTCGACATCAAAGTGATGAACATCGAAATGTCCGCACAGTTCTTTACACATCTGAAAGTCTCGTTCTTCGTGGCTCTGATAGTCGGAATGCCCTTCTTCTTCTACGAGCTGTGGACCTTCATCAGGCCTGCGCTGTATCCGAAGGAGAAAAGGGCCATCAGAGGCACATTCGGTTTCGCAGGCATCCTGTTCTATCTGGGCCTTGCCTGCGGTTATTTCCTTGTGCTGCCCCTTACAGTCAAGTTCCTGGGAACTTACCAGGTGTCGCCCGACATCCCCAATGAAATCTCCCTGACCTCATACATAGGGATGTTCCTGGGCTTGATACTCGTGATGGGAATAGTCTTCGAGATGCCCATCCTGGCAGCGCTGCTCTCCCGCGTAGGGATCGTGTCGAAGGAAATGCTCAAGAAATACAGACGTCACGCAATGGTCATCCTGGTCATCCTGGCCGCCATCATCACGCCGAGCGGCGACGCCTTCACTATGATGATAGTCGCCATCCCGCTCTACCTGCTGTATGAATTCAGCATTATGGTGTGCCGCAGCGAGAAGGAGCAGAACAAAGAGAAGGATGACGACGATTATGAGGACTACGAGGAGATGGACGAGGACGAAAGCGACGTCGACGACCATACTCTTATCGAAGCCGGGGAGGCCGGCGAATGATCTCCATCAACGATTTGACTGTGTCGTTCGGGGGCTACACGCTTCTGGACAACATCAACCTGCACATATCCGACCGTGACCGCATCGGACTTGTGGGCAAGAACGGCGCGGGCAAGACCACCATCCTGAAGCTGATCGTTGGCCTTCAGAGCCCCACCTCTGGACGTATAGCCAAGCCCGCCGGAGCGGTGATAGGCTACCTGCCCCAGCAGATGGAGCACAACCACAGCCGCAACGTCATCGACGAGACGATGACCGTTTTCGACGGATATTTCAAGATGCAGGCGCGCCTCGACGCCATATCTGCCGAACTGGCGACAAGGGAGGATTACGACTCCAAGGCATACTCCGACCTGATAGTCGAGCTCAACGAACTCAACGACAAGCTGTCGCTGCACGGCGGCCCCTCTCCCCAGGCTCAGGCCGAGATAGTGCTCAAGGGCCTCGGTTTCAAGGCTGACGAGCTTCAGCGCCCCACCGGCACTTTCAGCCAGGGCTGGAATATGCGCATCGAGCTGGCCAAGATCCTGCTGCGCAAGCCTGACGTACTGCTGCTCGACGAGCCTACCAACCACCTCGACATAGAGTCCATCCAGTGGCTGGAAGAGTACCTGCAGGGTTTCCCCGGGACGATAGTGCTCATATCCCACGACCGCAAGTTCCTCGACAACTGCACCGACCGCACAGTGGAGATAATCCTCGGTCAGGTATATGACTACAAGGTGAGCTACAGCAAGTTCGTGGAGCTGCGCAAGGAACGCATCGAGCAGCAGCGGGCTTCGTACGAGAACCAGCAGAGGATGATAGAGAAGACCGAGG
>JAGCZI010000258.1 GCA_017960085.1 Bacteroidales bacterium | reverse complement strand
CCCTGGTGTGTATGAAGCACGTGGGTCTGAACGTCTGCGCCGACCCGATCATCAATTCGGCCAGCACGGGCGTGAACGGAGGCCTTGTTGAGCTGAGCGCCGACGACCCTTCGATGCATTCGTCGCAGAACGAGCAGGATTCGCGCTTCTACGGGAAGTTTGCGATGATTCCCATTATGGAACCGTCGAACCAGCAGGAAGCCTATGATATGATGTCGGTGGCATTCGAGCTGTCAGAAGCCCTTCAGCTGCCCGTGCTGATGCGTCTTGTGACGCGACTGGCGCATTCGCGGGCTGCAGTGGAGGTGCGCAGCGAGGCCGGCCCTGAGAATCCTTTCAATCCGGACAAGGATCTCAGCCGCTGGGTGCTGATCCCTCTGAACGCGCGCAGGCAGTACGCCAAGCTTGTGTCCCTCCAGGACCGCATAGGCTGCTGCTCTGAAGACTCGCCCTACAACTGGCTGGAAGGCCTGGACGCGACCCCCGCAGCCCCCGCACCGACCCACACCCTCGGCATCATCGCCGCGGGCATCGGCTATAACTACGTAAAGGAAACTGCCCCCGCGGGCATCCCCATATTGAAAATCTCGCAGTACCCGCTGCCCGCCTCCAAGATTAAGGCCCTTGCAGCACGCTGCGAAAAGATACTTGTCGTCGAAGACGGACAGCCGTTCGTAGAAGAGAACGTGCGAGGCATACTCGGAGCCGGCTATCCGATAATCGGCAAGCTGGCCGGCCGCCGTGCAGACCAGGGCGAGCTCGACACGTCCCGTATGCCTCTGACCGGCGAGCTGATCCACGGCTGCCTGCCACGTATGGGCGAGCTTACCCCCGACAGTGTCGCTTCGGCCCTCGGCGTGAAGTGCGGTCCCGCCTTCAGCCCCGCAAAGAATGTCGCCCCGCGTCCGCCCCAGCTCTGCCAGGGCTGCGGCCACCGCGATGTATTCGCCGCCCTCGGCTTCGTGGCCAATGAATACCCCGACTCAAGGATCTTCGGCGACATCGGCTGCTACGCACTCGGCTTCCTGCCTCCATTCAGGGCCTTGGAAAGCTGCGTCGATATGGGCTCGGCCATCACTCTGGCCAAAGGAGCCGCAGACGCCGGAATGTTCCCGGTAGTGACAGTCATCGGCGACTCGACCTTCACCCACTCGGGTATGACCGGCTTGCTGGACGCTGTGAATGAGAACAGCCCCATCACTGTGATAATCAGTGATAACTTCACGACAGCAATGACCGGCGGCCAGGACTCAGCCGGTCTCAACAAGTATGAAGCTATATGCCTCGCTCTCGGAGTGGAGCGTGAGCACCTGCACCTCGTAGTGCCGCTGCCAAAGAATATGGACGAGATAACCCGCATAATCAGGGAAGAGATGGCCTATAAGGGCGTATCGGTGATCATATCTCAGCGCGAATGTATGCAGACCCTCGGTCGCAGGATGCGCGCAGCCAAGAAAACTGAAAGCAAATGAAACTCGATATAAAACTCTGCGGTGTAGGAGGGCAGGGGATCCTCTCCATCGCGACGATAATAGCAGAAGCGGCGACAGCCGCAGGCCTGCATCTCAAGCAGGCCGAAGTGCACGGAATGAGCCAGCGCGGAGGCGACGTCCAGAGCGACCTGCGCCTGTCCACGGACCCCATCTGGAGCGACCTGATCGCCCGCGGCGGCGCCGATATGATCCTGTCGATGGAACCGATGGAGGCGCTGCGCTATCTGCCTTACCTGGCTTCAGACGGCATCATCGTGACATCTTCGAAGCCGGTTGTCAACATCCCCAACTATCCCGACCAGGCCGCGGTGCTGGCGGAGATTGACGCGATGCCGCACAGCGTCCGCCTCGACATCGAGGAGATGGCCCGCGACAACGGCCTGCCCAAGAGCGCCAACGTTGTGCTCCTCGGTATGGCAGCCCCCTTCATCAAGCTGATCGAACCGCAGCAGCTGCGTGACGCCGTGGCCCGCGTTTTCGCTCCCAAGGGCGAAGCGGTAGTCGCAGCAAACCTAAAGGCCTTCGACCTCGGCCTCAACCACTCAAAGAATCAGTAAGCACCACAATACAATGATCTGGAATCCCACAAAAGAATGTATGAGCCGCGAACAGATGCGCGAGCTGCAGGGTAAACGGCTTCACAAAATAGTCGAATACGTCTATCACAATGTTCCCTTCTACCGCAACAAGCTCCAGGAAATGGACTTGACCCCGGAAGACATCACTACCATAGATGACATCGTCAAGCTGCCCTTCACCACAAAGAAGGACCTGCGTGACAACTACCCCTTCGGCCTGCAGGCTGCGCCTAACAGCGAAATCATCCGCATCCACGCTTCATCCGGCACTACCGGCAACCCCACGATTGTGGGTTACACCCGCAAGGACATCGGCGTATGGACTGAGTGTATGGCCCGCAGCCTCACCGCTTTCGGAGCGGGTCGCGACGACATATTCTCAGTGGCATACGGCTACGGCCTGTTCACCGGCGGCCTCGGAGCCCACAACGGAGTGGAGAAGATCGGAGCAGCTGTGGTTCCGGCATCGACCGGCAACACCGAGAAGCACGCCCGCCTGATCCGCGACCTTGGCATCACCTGCATCGCCTGCACGCCTTCTTATGCCCTGTACCTGGCCGAGACGATGGAGAAGATGGGCATCACCAAAGACCAGATCCAACTGCGCGTCGGAGCCTTCGGAGCAGAACCCTGGACTGAAGGTATGCGGCAGGAAATCCAGCAGAGGCTGGGTCTGAAAGGCTTCAACATCTACGGCCTGAGCGAGATAATGGGCCCCAGCGTCAGCTACGAGTGCGACGCCCAGCACGGCTCCCACATCAACGAGGACCACTTCTTCCCGGAGATCATCGACCCTGCCACCCTGGAACCTCTGCCTTACGGCCAGAAGGGTGAGCTCGTGTTCACCACCCTCACCAAGGAAGGAATGCCGCTGCTGCGCTACCGCACCCGCGACCTCTGCTCGCTGATGGACGGTCCCTGCGAGTGCGGGCGCACTAACATCCGTATGAGCGCCATCGAAGGCCGCAGCGACGATATGCTCATCATCCGAGGCATCAACGTCTTCCCGAGCCAGGTGGAGAGCGTAGTGCTCACTATGGAAGAGATCGCGCCGCGCTATATGCTCATCGTCGACCGTGTCAACAATCTGGACACACTGATGGTGCAGGTAGAGCTCCGTCAGGAATACTTCAACGCCACTATGGACACTCCGGCAGCCATCGACGAGCTCAGCAAGAAGCTGGCGGCCAAGCTCAAGAGCGTGCTCAGCATAGCTGCCAAGGTGCAGCTCAAGGCCCCCGGCACGATAGAGCGCAGCCAGGGCAAGAGCACCCGCGTGATAGACAACCGCAAATTGAAATAAAAACCTCAGGATATGACCATTCCCCAACTATCAATTTTCATCGAGAACCGTTCCGGCACCCTGATCAAAGTGCTGGAACTCATCAAGCAGTCTCACATCCAGATGATTGCCTGCACCATCGCCGACACGGCGGAATACGGCATTTTCAGGATTATTTGCAGCGAGCCCGACAGGGCTTACACCGAACTGAAGGCAGCAGGAGTGGCAGTGGCGCTGTCGGAAGTCTTCGCCCTCGAGCTTGACAACCAGCCTGGCGGAGCGGCTGACGTGGTGCGCATCTTCAGCGACGCGTCCATCGGCATCACCTATATGTATGCTTTCCTCTACAAAGGCAACGGCATCCTCGTCTTCCGCACCGACCAGGATCAGGAAGCCCGTGAAGTAATATCAGCCAACGGACTGCACTACCTTACGGCGGAGGATCTGGCCTGATTGCCCATTGAGCTTTATGTCAAAGAAAAAGCCGTCGTTTTTCGCGACGGCTTTTCTTTGTTATCTGCATTACAGGCAGGGAAGCTACCGTCCCTGATGTTCAAATGCAAAGTGGAACGGCTTGTCGAAGTGGCGACGGGAGTAGTAGGTGACGGAAGGGTTGCTCAGGTCCATAATGAGTGTCCAGGCGGTGCCCAGGAATCTGCCCTCTTGTTCCGGCTGGGAAACGGCGGCGACTGCCTGGGTGAGCTGCAGCTTATCCATCACGCCCCCTGTAGCCTCTATCCGGCCGCAAAGGTAGTCGTATCTGCGGTCGCCTTCTATAAGGCCGACATTCAATTTGGATTCACACAGATAATGATTTGTTACTGCGGCTGATTCTATTACCTCCATCTTGTTGTCTACATATTCTACCACAACGCTCCGGCCCCAGGCGTCTGAAATAGCATAGTGGTGTGCTGCGCCTATGTCTGAGTGCATATCGATTCCACGGAGCAGATCCAGCGCCTCGTCGACGGTGGCGGCATTTTTAAGAAGGTAGCAGATGGCCGATGTGGTGGTCAGAGAAGGTTTTCCGCTGTTCTGGTGGGTCTGGGTGTCGTCTCCGGCCATCAGGTCGGCTACGGCCAGTCCTTTTTCGTTGATTCCGTCCAGTGCGAAAAACAGTGCTGAGAGAGCCATAAATTGATTCGTGATGCCTTCCGGAAGCCAGCCCTCACCGAAGCCGAGAAAGTCGAGGTTGAAGGTGGTATAGGTCTCATAGCCCTGCTCAGGGACAGTATGCAGGACTATACCGGTGGCCGAATTGAAATCGAAATTGCGGCCCATCATCACGCTGCCTTCCGGCGTACGCACCGTCAGGGCGGAGCATCCGTAATCTGCCGGTTGGGGATTTGAGGCCTGCGGATTGGACATACCCTTCGAGAGGAATCCCGTGACGTATCCGGAAAGTTCTCCTGCACTGCGTCCTCCGCCGTTTTCAATCAGACCGGCGAAACCGTCATCTCCTTTATACTCTATGAAATACAGTCCGTCATCAAGCTTCTTTAAGGACATCGCTCCCTGAAGAAGGGGGTTTACCTGTGCCCAGGCGCTTACATCGGAAAGAAGCACAACGGCGAGAGCGCTCCATAGAATGGTCCTGAATATTCTTTTCATATTATTCTTCAATTATTTGCCGGCTGACAGGTATTCCTGCAGGGCTGTGACGTAGTTGCTGAAGGCTTGAAGGCCTGCTTCTGTGATGCGGCAGGTGGTGCGGGGCATCTTTCCTTTGAAGCCTTTCTCCACGGTGATGTAGCCCGCCGCACATAGTTTGTCGATCTGCACGCTCAGATTTCCGGATGTCGCGCCTGTCTGCTTCTTGATGAAGGAGAAGTCCGCGTCTTCGACACCGGCGAGGATGGAAATCACGGCCAGCCTCAGCTCCGAGTGAAGGATCGGGTCGAGTTTCGGAAACATAGCTGTTATTTGTATTGAAGTTTGATTACAAGACCGGTGACTGCGAGCAGGAGTCCGCCGAGGGTGAAGAGAAGCAGTTGCGCTTCAGACTTCAGCAGAACTGCAGCGACTGCGCCGCCGATACCCATTATCATACCTGCGATGGCGATGGGCCAACTCTTCAGGATAACTCCCGAGATGCACTCTGCAAGACCGAGCAGCAGGACGATGATGAGGGTGATGTTCATCGGAACTGCGAAGATTGCGATGGCGCTGAGAACTACTGAAAAAAAGCCGAAAGCGGACCAGCTGAGACCAAGAAGACGGCTGATTTCATTCTTCGGATCAGCATCTTTCTTGTTGTTGACAAGAGCAGCGGTTCCGTAGCCGATCGCAGGCATAGCGAACCATAGAAGGTTCCAGTTAGCGCTGCCGGTGCTGTGCCAGAGGAAGTAGATTACGAGAGACAATACAGTCAGTAATACGCCCCAAAGGATAAAGTGCTTTGCGTTGGTGCGGAGAATAACCCTGCGGCTGTTATTCATTGTTTCAGCGATGAGAGCCAGGCTTTCGCTCGCTGTCATTTCTTTGTTCTGTTCCATAGTATTAATAATTTATCAAGTTTTCCGGCCGGGTCCAGCTGCGCAGTCTGTCCCAACCGCATTGCAAAGATAAAGTAGTTTATAATATAAACCAAATTATTTTGTGAATCTATTGAAGAAATTTCGCGCGTGCTTTGCAATCTCCTTATTTTCAGCGTAAAACATTAACACCTCCCCTTCAAAAAAGAGGGGAGGTGTTTGCGTTTTCGGCTGAAAAAGCGGGGTTTACAAATCACGGGCTTTTTTCATTGCTTCATTAACTTTTCTCTGCTCCGTACGTCATTATTTATACAAATTTATTTTTTTTGCCAACCTTTTAGAGTGAGTTTGCGTTTAATGTGTGTAGTATTTTTGAAAAAGCTGCGTCTAATAAGCAAAAAGCAAACGAAAGAAAAGATGAAAAGATTGATTTTAGCAACGATGATGCTGCTGGCCGCACTGACGGCCGGCGCTAAGGAAGATTGGAAAGGTAAGGTAGTAGACGCCAAGGGAGAACCGGTGCCCTACGCAAACGTGGCAGTGCTGTCAAGAGCTGACTCAAGTGTAGTCTGCGGCGCAGTGACGCAAGATGACGGCACATTCAATATAGTGACTAATGAAACCGACGGCATAATGATGGTCGTGATGATGGGCTATCAGACGCAGTATATGACGCCTGTGGACGGAATGGTCATCACCCTTCTTGAAGACACTCAGCTGCTGGAAGGCGCAGCGGTTTCTGCCGTGATGCCGAAAACCAAACTGACCGGCGAGGGTATTCAGACCAACGTGCGTGGCTCTGTGCTGGAGCATTTGGGCGATGCCAACGATGTGCTGTCCAAGACTCCCGGCATCGTCAAGGGCCAGAACGGCATCGAAGTGATCGGCAAAGGCACCCCGCTGATCTATATCAACGGTCACAAGGTGACTGACTCAAGCGAGCTGCAGCGCCTGCAGAGTAACGAGATCCAGAGCATCGAGGTCATTACAAACCCCGGAGCACAGTACGATGCCACGGTGCGCAGCGTAGTGCGGATCAAGACCATCCGCCGCCAGGGCGACGGTTTCGGCTTCAATCTCAACCTCTCTGACGCCCAGTCCCTTCGAAGAGCTGATTTCAACGACCAGTCAGCTCACGTGAACTTGAACTACAGGACAGGCGGAGTGGACATCTTTACCAGCGTAGAATATAACAAGAACAATATCCTACAGATCAGTGACGGTGAGAAGAGAACCAGTTCTTCACCGGTATTCCTCGACAAGGCTACCATCGACGCTGAAGCATTGGCTCGCAGCATAGGCGGCAGCAGCGGCATCAACTGGCAGATTGCCGACGATCATTTCATTGGCGGAAAGGTCGAATGGGGCCGTAATCTCAGCCTGAAGGAGCAAACCCTTATAACTGACCTGGTGTCTCGCGACGGCGTCGTGGTTGACAACATAAAAACGCTCACCAAGGACACTTTTGGAGATGTCGCTCCTTACAACATCGGCACCAACTTATATTACAACGGCACGGTGGGCGGCAAGCTGAACATCGACTTCAATGCTGATTATTTCACCAACGTCAGCACGACTGTCAGCAGTTCTGACGAGACCAGCGATATGACGCACGACGCGAAGGTAAGCACCAGTTCCGACAGCCGGAATAAGATGTACGCCACCAAGCTTGTCCTGTCATACCCCATACTTGCCGGACAGTTCCAGATTGGTACAGAGGAGACTTTCTCTCGCCGCACTGACAAATACACCCTCACCGGCATTACCGTACCGGCTTCGGATGCCAGTGTGAAGGAGGACAACATCGCGGGTTTTGCATCATACGCTTTCTATCTGCCTAAATTCGGCCAGATGAGCGCCGGAGTACGCTATGAGCATGTCAATTACGTCTACGAGGATGCATTGAGCCACCAGAACGACATCAAGCGCTCATATGGCAACTGGTTCCCGACAGTGTCGTACGCCAATGCTTTCGGTCCTGTGCAGCTTCTGCTGAACTACAGCACCAAAATCCAGCGTCCGGGCTTCTCGAATCTCTCAAGCGCCATCCGTTACAACAGCCGCTACCTGTGGCAGAGCGGAAATGCAGCCCTGCAACCTCAGATCATGCATGACGTGAGCCTGACCGCATTGTGGAAATTCGTGACAATCGGTGCTACTTACTCTCACGTTGATAAAGCCATAGTTACATGGGCCAGCCCTTATAACGATGAAGGTGTGATGCTTGTCAAGCCGCGCAATCTGGACGAGCCGTTCCGCTCTTTGTCGGCTTTTGTGAACCTGACTCCTACGATCGGCCCGCTCTCGCTGAACTATACTTTCGTTGCACAGCCCCAGTGGCTTACCATCAACGCTCCTGACTCAAGTCAGCCTTCCGGTGTTAGGAAAACTTCTTTCAACGACAAGCCCTTGTTCATAGGTCAGTTGTTCAATACTCTGAGTCTGAAGGGCGGCTGGCAGTTGGAACTCGGTGGAGTTGTCTACAGCCGTGGTTACAATCAGAACATGTACCTAACCAATGTCTACTTCGACCTCTCTGCCGCTATCCAGAAGACTCTTCTCAAGGATGGTTCCCTGGTACTGCGTCTCGAGGGCAAAGACCTGGCTGGAATGGGCCACAACGATGTCGCTACCGATTTCGGCGACTACAAGGTCTGGCAGACGAACATAATGAACACTCAGCTAGTCAAGTTCTCTGTCCGCTACATCTTCAACGCCGCCCAGAGTAAATATCGCGGCACCGGCGCCGGCAGTGATTCCAAGAACAGGATGTAAGGATGGCTTTATGCTTTAAGCTTTGGTTCAGACGATTGCAAATCACGCGCAAAAATGCTATCTTAGCGTGATACAAATCTGAACCACCTTACCTATGAAAAAAATACTTCTGATTATGGCT
>JAGCZI010000257.1 GCA_017960085.1 Bacteroidales bacterium | reverse complement strand
TCGCAAGAAAGTCGTGGCCGTCGTCGGCGGCGGTGACACGGCTTGCGAAGAGGCTTCATATCTTGCATCTCTTTGCAGCAAGGTCTATATGATCGTTCGCCGCAATGAGCTGAGGGCCACCAAGGCGATGCAGGAGAAAGTAATGTCCACCGGCAACATCGAGATCCTCTGGGAATGCCAGACCCGCGAGATTCTCGGCGACGCGACCGGGGTCAACGGCGTAAGACTTGTCCGCAAGAACGGCGAAGAGTTCGATGTGGCCATAGACGGTTTCTTCCTTGCGATCGGCCACCATCCCAATTCGGATATTTTCAAGGATTGGGTGAAGACCGACGATCAGGGATACATAGTGACTGAGCCCGACACTACTGCTACCAGTGTTGAAGGCGTGTTCGCGGCTGGAGATGTGATGGACAGCAGGTACCGTCAGGCGGTCGTGGCTGCAGGCAGCGGATGCAAGGCTGCGATGGATTTGGAGAAATATTTGAAAAAATAGCGGCAATGGCTTGTTATTTGCCGTGTCAGGCCCTTTAAAACAAAAATGATGAAAGCAAGAACGTTCATAATATCTGTCTTCACGGTGCTGATGATCGCATCGTGCACTACGGAGTATGAAAAACTGCTCAGGGGCAATGACATACCGACCAAATATGCCAAGGCTTTCGAGCTTTACGAAGAAGGCAAATACTCCAAGGCTGCCGAGATGTTCGAGTCCATCTCGCTCGCTACCAAGGGCACTGCGCAGGAGGATACCGTGCAGTTCTACTGGGCGATGAGCAACTACCGCTACAAGGATTTCATTACTGCCGAGAGCAATTTCAACGAGTTCATCACGGTGTTCCCCTTGAGCCCCTTCATCGAGCAGGCGCGTTTCTATTACATCGACTGCCTCTACAAGAGTACCTATCGGTATGAACTTGACCAGACTCCGACATACAGGGCCCTGAACGAGCTCAACCGCTATATGTCCCTCTATCCGGACAGCAAGTACATCATCGAATGTACGCTGATGAAAGACGACCTGGAAGAGCGTCTTGACAAGAAGGCCTTCGAGGCAGCCCACCTCTATTACCATATGGAGGATTACCTGGCCGCCCACTATGCGCTTAAGAACGTTCTTAAGGAGGACGCCGAAAACAGATACAGGGAGGATATCCTCTATTTCGTGGCGATGGCTGCTTACAAGTATGCAGATAACAGCGTAGCCTCGAAGAAACACGAAAGATACCTATCGTTCGTGGATGACTACTACAACTTCGTGAGTGAATACCCGGAGAGCAAGCACCGCCGCGAACTGGACAGTATATACGAAAGAGTAAACAGAATAGTTAAAAGAACAGATTGAAATGGAAGTTAAGAAACAGGCTGTTGTCAACAACACTATAACCAGGGAACTGGCCGATATCGCAGCCCCTACAGGCAACATCTACGAATCTACGGTCATCATCGCAAAGAGGGCCAACCAGATTTCAGCAGACCTCAAGCAGGAACTCAGCAAGAAACTGGAAGAGTTCTCGAATTATGCAGATACCCTGGAGGAGACCTTCGAGAACAGGGAGCAGATAGAAATCTCCCGTTATTATGAAAGGCTTCCGAAGCCCGCTCTGACAGCTATCAAGGAGTTCCAGGAAGGTAAGATCTTCTACAGAAAAGCTGACTCTCAGCAATAACGGACTTCTATGCTGGCGCGGCTGACCATAAACAATTACGCATTGATAGATGCTTTGGATATTTCATTTCCAAAGCATCTTGTAATTATAACGGGTCAGACAGGCGCGGGAAAATCAATTTTGCTGGGCGCTTTGTCGCTTCTGCTCGGCGCAAGGGCTGATTCGGACGTAATCTGCGACCGCAGCCGCAACTGCGTCGTCGAAGCGCAGTTCATCGATGATGATGGGCAGGAAAGGATAGTCCGCCGGGTGGTTACCCCTCAGGGACGCTCGAGGGCTTTCATCGATGATATGCCGGTGACCCTGGATGAACTGAAGACGCTCACGTCTTCTCTCGTGGATATCCATTCCCAGAACAGCCAGACTATGCTGGGCGACGCTGCCTTCCAGCGCAAGGTTCTCGATGCCTTCGCGGGCAATGCAGCCCTCCTGGGGCGATACGAGGCCGCATACAGGCATTTCAAGGAGTTGGGAAAGCAACTTGCTGACCTTGAGCAAAGAGTCGCGCTAAGCGCACGTAACCGCGATTATCTGCAATTCCAGTTCGACCAGCTTGCCAAGGCTGCGCTTGAGCCGGGTGAGCTCGCGCGGTTGGAAAAAGAGCAGCTGGAGCTGGCTAACGCCGAAGATCTCAAACTCTCGCTCCGCACTGCACTGGATGCTCTGGACAACGATCGTTCCGATGTCCAGACGGCGCTTAAGGAGGCTATCGGCAATCTTTCCAGGGCAGCCAGAGTCATCGACCGGCTGGAGCCGTTGCTGCAGCGTCTGGAGTCCTCCCGCATCGAACTCAAGGACATCGTCAATGAGATAGATTCGGAGCAGGAGAAGATAACTGTCGATGATGCCAGGCTGGAGGCTGTGGAAAACAGGATAGCCCTCATATATGATCTGATGCGCAAGCACGAAGTGGAGGGGGTGGATGAGCTTCTGGCTCTGAAAGACAGCTTCCAGGCGAGCCTGCAGGAGGGAGATGACCTCGGAGAGCGCCTTGCCGGCGTGAGACGTGAGCTGGATGAGGCGGACAAGCTTTGTGCTGAGTTGTCTGCGGAACTGCATTCTGCAAGATTGCAGGCGGCTCCGGAACTGTCACAAGTCCTGCAAAGTTCCATCAGGGGGCTGGAGATGCCCTTTGCTGCTTTCAGCGTACAGATTGATGCTCTGCCAGAGAGAGGACCTGCCGGCGAAGATGCCGTCAGGTTTTTCTTTTCCGCAGCGGGCGATGACCGGCCGAAAGAGCTGTCGAAAGTCGCATCAGGCGGTGAATTGTCCCGCATTATGCTCTGTGTGAAGGCTCTGATGGCGCAGCACGTCCAGATGCCCACAATGATTTTCGATGAGATTGACGTGGGAGTGTCCGGCAGCGTGGCAGACAAGATGGGAAGGATGATTGTCGGGATGGGGGACAGTATGCAGGTGATTGCGATAACCCACCTTCCCCAGGTGGCCAGCAAGGGCAATGCCCATTATCTCGTGTACAAGGAGATTGGCGACGACCGTGTGGCGTCGTCGAAGATAAGGAAGATAGAAGGGGAGGAGAGGGCCCGTGAGATTGCGAGGATGCTCAGCGGGCAGGAAGTAACACCGGAGGCCCTGGCGAACGCGAGGGTGCTTCTCGGACAATGAAATACAATAGTAAACAAACATAAAACCTAATTTACCCCACATTATGAGACTTATTATTGAAGATTCTTATGGAAAAATGTCCCAATGGGCAGCAGAGTACATCGTAAAGCGTATCAATGAGTTCCAGCCTACTGCCGAGAAGCCCTTCGTACTTGGCCTTCCTACCGGTTCTACTCCTATTGGCACCTACAAGGAGTTGATCCACCTGTATGAAACAGGTAAAGTAAGTTTTGAGAATGTCGTTACTTTCAATATGGACGAGTATGTAGGCCTTCCTGAGGATCATCCCGAGAGCTACCACTCATTTATGTTCAACAATTTCTTCAACCACGTGAATGTGAAGAAAGAGAATATCAACATCCTCAACGGCAACGCCGCAGACCTGGTTGCAGAGTGCGAGCGTTACGAGGAGAAGATCAAGTCATACGGCGGAATCCGTCTGTTTATGGGCGGTATCGGTCCTGACGGCCACATCGCTTTCAACGAGCCCGGTTCGTCTCTTTCATCACGCACAAGGCTGAAATATCTGACTACTGACACCATCATCGCCAATTCCCGTTTCTTCGAGCACGACATCGTTAAGGTTCCGAAGACCGCCCTCACAGTAGGCGTCGGCACCGTAATGGATGCTTACGAAGTCCTCATCCTTGCCAATGGTCACAACAAGGCCCGCGCCCTGTATCACGCAGTTGAAGGTGCTGTCAACCATATGTGGACCATTTCTGTTCTTCAGATGCACCAGAGGGGAATCATCGTTTGCGATGACGCCGCCACTGTCGAGCTGAAAGTCGGCACTGTAAACTATTACAAGGACATCGAGCACAGGGCTCTTCACAGAGAAGAGTAATGATGGACCGCAGAGAGGTCATCGATGCAGTCCGCAGGATGCTGGCGGACAAGGGTGCCGACGCAGTGATCGTGCCCTCGAACGACTGTCATTTCGGGGAGTATGT
>JAGCZI010000256.1 GCA_017960085.1 Bacteroidales bacterium | reverse complement strand
TATCAGGTGCACCGGCCGGAACAGGCCGCCGCCGGTGTACCAGCGCGAGCTTTCTGCCTTGCCGGTGAAGGTCTTGACAAGTATTTCATTCTCTGCGCCGTATTTCAGCAGCGCCCTGATGTCGAAACATCCGCCGATGTATCCGTAATCAATCTCTCCGGCCTGCTGTCCGTTGACCCAGATGTCGGCCTGCATTCCCACGCCCTCGAAGTCGAGCAGCACGCACTCTCCCTCCCAGTCCTTGCCGGCGACGAAGGTGGTGCGGTACCAGCCTGTCTCCATCCGTTTGAATCCTCTCGCGCCCCCGGCTTCCTCTTCCCACGGCAGCTCCATCTGGAAGTCGTGGGGTATCGTGACGCTCCTCCAGGTTTTTTCGGCGTCAAGCCGAAAATCCCATTTACGGATGTCGATGACATCTCTTGAATAGGCAGCAGTGGCCAGCAGCAGGACTATGGCCGCGAGAAATATTCTCTTCATATTGTTGTTATTAAGAGTTTGCTTTGAGTTTCTCCTTGATGGCCCTGATGGTGTCGAAGGCGTCGAGGGGTGACATATTGTTGAGGTCCAGCTTCTGAAGGATATCGCGGATCTCGGCCAGCAGCGGGTCGTCGAGCTGGTAGAGCGACAGCTGGACGGGAGCTGATGCGGGCTCCTGCGCGGCTTCGAAGCTGGTGTCGGCGCCTTTGCCGCCGTCCTGCAGGCTGCGTCCTTTCTCCTCGTTTTCCAGCGTGCGGAGCTTCTTCTCGGCGGCAGCCACGACTGCGGCGGGCACTCCCGCCATCTTCGCCACGTGGATACCGAAGCTGGAGGCCACTCCGCCGGGGGTGAGCTTGCGCAGGAAGATTACCTGCCCGGCCGCCTCGCGGGTGGCGATGTGGAAGTCCTCCACGCGGTCATAGATGTTTTCAAGCTCGTTGAGCTCGTGGTAGTGGGTGGCGAACAGGGTCTTCGGGGCTCCGGGGTATTCGTGCAGGTAGCTGACGATGGCCCAGGCGATGGACATTCCGTCGTAGGTGCTCGTGCCGCGGCCGATCTCGTCGAGCAGCACCAGTGAGCGCTGCGACAGGTTGTTGAGGATGGTGGCCGTCTCGCTCATCTCCACCATAAATGTCGATTCGCCGCGGGAGATGTTGTCGGAGGCGCCAACGCGGGTGAAGAGCTTGTCGATGACTCCCATACGGGCGCTGGCGGCGGGCACGAAGCTGCCGACCTGGGCCATCAGCATTATCAGGGCTGTCTGGCGCAGCAGGGCCGACTTTCCGGACATATTCGGGCCGGTGAGGATGATTATCTGGCGGCCGTCGTTGCTCATCGACAGGTCGTTGGCCACATATTCGCTGCCGGGCTCCATCATAGTCTCGATGACGGGATGGCGGCCGGCCTTGATGTCGATGTCGAGGGAGTTGTCGACCGTGGGGCGGCAGTAGTTGTTCTCGCCGGCGAGGAATGCGAAGCTCGCCAGGCAGTCGATGCGGGCCACGAGCTGCGCGTCGCGCTGGATTGCGGCCACATTCTGCTGTATCTGTGCCACCAGCTCGCCGTAGATGCGGGTCTCGATGGCCAGGATGCGTTCCTCTGCACCCATTATGGTCTGCTCGTACTCCTTCAGCTGCGGGGTGATGTAGCGCTCGGCATTGACGAGGGTCTGCTTGCGGATCCAGTCCTCAGGCACCTTGTCGGCGTGGGTGTTGCGCACTTCGAGGTAATAACCGAAGACGTTGTTGTAGCTTATCTTGAGGCTGCTGATGCCGGTGCGCTCGCGTTCGGCCTGCTGGATATCCAGCAGTATCTCCTTGCTGTGCGACAGCGTGTTGCGGAAGTTGTCGAGCTCGTTGTCCACCCCTTCGGCGATGACGTCGCCCTTACCCAGCTGGGCCGCAGCCTGCGGAGTGACGGTGTGCTCTATAAGGTCGCACAGGGCGCCGCAGCCGTCCATTCCGGAGCTGAGGGCAGCCACCTTCTCAAGCTGCGCGGTGAGGCTGACGATTTCTGAGATGCGGCGAAGTCCGTTGGCCAGGGCAAGCACTTCGCGGGGGCTGATGCGGCCCACCGCAGCCTTCGAAATCATCCTCTCGAGGTCGCCTACGTCGGCGAGGGCGGTGCGGACTGCCGTCAGGATGTCGGGATTGTCGTGCAGGCTTTCCACCACATCCTGCCTGCCGGCGATGGCTGCAGGGTCCTTGAGGGGCATAGCGACCCACTCCCTGAGCAGGCGGGAGCCCATCGGACAGCAGCAGCGGTCCATCACCTGCAGCAGCGACGTGCCCTCCTGCACCAGCGGAGCGAATATCTCCAGGTTGCGGAAGGTGAAGCGGTCGATCCACACGAACTCGTCGCGGTCGATGCGGGAGATGCTGCGGATATGGTCGAGGCTGGTGTGCTCGGTCATCTCAAGGTATGAAAGGATGGCCGACGCAGCCACCGTGGCGAACTGCATCTCTTCGATGCCGAAGCCCTTGAGGCTGCTGGTCTTGAACTGGGCGAGCAGGCGGGCGCGGGCGCTGGAGTAGCTGAAGGCCCACTCCTGCATCGGCGTTATGCAGGCGTGGCTGTGGCGGATGTGCTCCACCAGGGGTGCGAATTCGCTGTCGGAATTGCGTATTATGTCTTGCTGAAGGAGGACTTCCTTCGGCGCAAAGTCGGAGATGAGTATGTCGATGTACTGGCGGTCGCCCTCTGCAACCTTGAAAGTGCCGGTGGAGATGTCCAGGAAGGCCACTCCGGCCTTGTGCTGCTCGAAGTAGCAGGCCGCGAGCCAGTTGTTCTCGCCGCCGGTGAGCAGCCCGTCGTTGAAGCTCACGCCGGGGGTCACGAGCTCTGTGATGCCGCGCTTGACGAGGGTCTTGGTGAGCTTGGGGTCTTCCAGCTGGTCGCAGACGGCCACTTTGTAGCCCGCCTTGACCATCTTGGGCAGATAGACGTCGATGGCGTGGTGGGGCACTCCGGCCAGTTCGGTGAAGGCCCCGCCGCCGCTGGCTTTGCGAGTCAGCACCAGTCCGAGCACCTTGCTGGTGATGACGGCGTCCTCCCCGAAGGTCTCGTAGAAGTCGCCGACGCGGAAAAACATTATGCAGTCAGGGTGCTGGGCCTTGATCTGGTAATATTGCTGCATCAGCGGCGAAAGGTTGGATTTGGGAGTAGCCATACTGCACAAAAATACAGAAAAACGCGTATCTTTACAAGACCGTCCACGGAAAGCACCCCTTGGGTGGACACAAGGCGGTTTTTCGCCGGTTTGTCCACGGAAAGCACCCCTTGGGTGGACACAAGGCGGTTTTTCGCCGGTTTGTCCACGGAAAGTGCCCTCTGGGTGGACACAAGGCGGTTTTTCGCCGGTTTGTCCACGGAAAGTGCCCTTTGGGTGGACGGAAGGTATAAAGAGATGCAGGTAAGAGCAAAAAAATATTTGGGACAGCACTTCCTGACGGATCAGGAGGTGGCGCAGCGCATCGTGGACTCGCTGGACACTGCCGCCTTCGCGGAAGATGCGGCCAGGATGATGCCCCGGGCCGCCGGCGCAGTCCTGCCTGTCGAAGTGCTGGAGGTCGGCCCCGGTATGGGCGTGCTGACGCAGTACCTGCTGCAGCGCAGCGACATCAGCCTGCGCGCCGTGGAGATCGACGAGGAGTCGGTGGTCTACCTGCGCGAGCATTTTCCCGGCTTCACACAGTCCCTCTATCAGGAAGATTTCCTGGCGCTGAACCTTGCCAAGCTCTACGGCGGCAAGCCGCTGTGCATCATCGGCAACTTCCCCTACAACATCTCATCGCAGATTTTCTTCAAGGTGCTGGACAATGTCGACAGCATACCGCAAGTGGTAGGTATGGTGCAGAAGGAGGTGGCCGAGCGCATCGCCGCCCCGGCCGGAAGCAAGACCTACGGCATCCTGTCGGTGCTGCTGCAGGCCTGGTACGACATCGAATATCTCTTCACCGTCGGAGAAGGGGCCTTCGTGCCGCCGCCCAAGGTGAAATCGGCCGTCATCCGCCTGCGCCGCAACAGCCGTACAGACCTCGGCTGCGACCCCGCCAAGTTCAAGGCAGTGGTAAAGACCGCCTTCAACCAGCGCCGCAAGACGCTGCGCAATTCGCTGCGGCCCATAAGCGAAAATGTGCCTGAACAGTATTCACAGCTCCGCCCCGAGCAGCTCAGTGTGGAGCAGTTCATCGAGCTAACCAATCTGCTGTCATGAAAAGATTATTGCTGACCTTCAGTTTGCTTCTTATGGCCTGCTGCAGCGCACCGGCCCAGAACGTGGTCGGCGAGATAATCAACGATGTCTTGAACGACGTCGTTTCCGAGGCGCTGGACGACGCTTTCGACGGAGCCTTTGAAAAGGCGAGGGAGAGGAGGCTCAAGCGCAGGGCCGAACGAGAGGCCCGCCGTGCGGCCGAAGACAGCCTCAAGGTGGTCATCTACCAAGAAGGCGAGGATGGTTACTACTATGTCGGAGATTCTGGATACTACTACAAAGACGGGGTGATTTTCGGTCCCGACGGTGAGGTATTTTACGATGGCCGCGACGATTCCGGCGAGGAAGAGTTCTATGACGGGCCGGAGGATGAGTACGATGAAGAAGATGAAAACTGGGACTATGAGATCCCCGAGTACCGCCACGGGCTGGGAGTGTACGGCGGGCATTACTATATGACCGGCTACAGCAACAAGACCGGGACTTCGCGCCAGACGAATTTCAACGACAAATTCCACCTCGGCATCAAATATTCTTTCTACGAAGACGATGATTTCGGATTCCTCGTCAAATATGAACAGAATACTTTCTGGGAGAGCTATCAGGGCGGTTATCCCATATCAGAGTCGGTATATGCTCCGGGCGTCGAGCTCTTCTTCCGGCCGAATCCGGATTTGAAGTTGGTCATAGGCTATGAGTCCAGGACGAACGGCGGGGACGGCGATTATCTGAGGAAGATGAACTTCGCGCGCATATCGCTGTACCGCTACTTCCCTCTGCGGGACGAGTCCTTCTTCTCGATGGGCTTCCAGACTTATCTCGGCGCAGGATTTGTCGGTGAAGACAGAAGCCTGGAGAATCTCTACCTGTACAAAGGCTATTTCACTGCCGGCGCGTGGTACCAGACTCCCGACTCCAACTTCAAGATCCGCGTCACTGCGACTCCCTACGACCACTTGCGCCGCTGCGGCGTTGAGGTGAATATGTATTACCGCCCGTACTACAGCATACTGGACAACGTCTATTTTATGATCCAGTACGGTTACGGTCTGGAGCAGATGCAGCAGTACCTGCCAGCCGGCAATGACCTCCTGCCCCAGCACTACATCCGCTTCGGCATCAGCTTCTGTCCGGAATTCACCCTTTAGTATCAATTGAATACTGATATCCCGCACTTTACAGATCACGTGCTGTGCGGCAGGCGCCTTAGCGGATGGCGGCGAAGGCCTGGTCGAGGTCGGCGATGATGTCGGCGGGGTCCTCGAGACCGACGGAGAAGCGGATGAGGTCGGGCTGGACGCCGGCGGCGATCAGCTGCTCGTCGGTGAGCTGGCGGTGGGTATG
>JAGCZI010000255.1 GCA_017960085.1 Bacteroidales bacterium | reverse complement strand
TCATGTTCCTCTACGAGCATGAGAACTGCAAGCTGTAGATGGGCGGCAGCGACCAGTGGGGCAACATCACCACCGGCACCGAGCTCATCCGCCGCAAGCTGGGCGGCGAGGCTTTCGCTATGACCTGCCCCCTCATCACCAAGGCCGACGGCGGCAAGTTCGGCAAGACCGAGAAAGGCAACGTATGGCTCGACCCTGCCCGCACTTCTCCCTACACTTTCTACCAGTTCTGGCTGAATGTCAGTGACGAGGACGCCAAGAAATACATCAAGATATTCACTATGCTCGACCAGGAGCAGATCGAAGCCCTCGTGGCTGAGCAGGAGCAGGCCCCGCACCTGCGTCCGCTGCAGAAGGCCCTTGCCCGCGAGATTACTGTGATGGTACACGGCCAGCAGGAATACGACAAGGCCGTGGAGGCTTCCGGAGTGCTGTTCGGCAATTCTACCTCAGCAGTGCTTCACAATCTCGACGAGGCTACCTTCCTGAGCGTGTTCGACGGTGTGCCGCAGTACAACCTCGACAAGGCCCTGCTCGGCAGCCCTGTCCTCGATATGCTTGCAGTGTCGACCGACGTCTTCCCTTCAAAGGGCGAGTGCCGCAAGATGATCCAGGGCGGCGGACTGTCTGTCAACAAGGAGAAAGTCACCGACATCAACGCGGTGATGGCTGCGGACCTGCTGCTCAACGGCAAGTACATCCTCGTGCAGAAAGGTAAAAAGAACTATTATATCCTCAAATTCGAATAGTCCACAACTATGGAAGGCAATGAAAGTACCAGGCAGCTGAAGGTTGCCGGCCAGATAAAGCGCGATATGGCGGAAATCATCCGCGGCCGCGGAATGTCTGCCTTCGACGGCGCGCTGGTGACAGTCAGCGGAGTCAAGATAAGCTCCGACCTGGCGGTCGCTAAAGTCTATCTGAGCATTTTCCCGTCGTCCAAGACACAGGGCGTGATGCAGACCATAGAACAGATGTCATCTTCGCTGCGCGGAGAGCTCGGACGCCGCGTCGCCAAGCAGCTGCGCATAGTGCCGGAACTGACATTCTATGTAGACGACTCTCTGGACTACGTGGAGCATATCGACGAGTTGCTCAAGATGTAGCACGCTATGAAGCCGGATTTCTTCATAGCGAAGCGCTACCTGTTCGCACGCAAGTCGCATAATGTTATAAACATTATCTCGATCATTTCTGCGGCAGGCATTGCGATAGGCTGCGCTGCGCTTGTGATAATCCTGTCTATCTACAACGGCTTCGACTCCCTGGTCAAGGATCTCTACGACTCGACCAGCCCCGATCTGCTGATTACTCCCGCCAAGGGAAAGACATTCTCCACCGGCACTGCGGCTTTCGACGCGCTGCGCAGCGACGCCGACATCGCCAGCTACAGCGAGATACTCGAAGAGAATGTGTTCCTGATGTACGGCGACAACCACACGGTTGTTACCGCAAAGGGAGTGGACAGCCTCTACGGCCGTGCCTCCGGCCTCGACGGTTATATGACCAGCGGTGAATTCGCCGTGTGGGAGGGCGGCTCGCCGCGGATGGTACTGGCTGCCAAGATTTCAGGCCAGCTGGGAGTCAACATACGCTTCCTGACGCCTGTGTCGGCCATTTATCCTTCGACCACCGACACCCTCAACATCTTCAATCCGGCCTCGATACTCAGGACGGAGAAGATCTTCCCGGCCGGAACCATATCCGTCGATGAAAATTTCGACGGAAAATATGTCTTTATGCCCCGTGATGTGCTCGGAAGGCTCACCGGCCACGACGATATCAGCAGCGTTGAGATACGCTTCGTCCCGCAGATCCTCACATCCGACGGCATAGTTCCCTCCTCAGTCCAGAAAAACATCGCAAAGGCCCTTGGCGACGATTATGTAGTGCGCAACCGCTACCAGCAGAACGAGAGCCTCTACAAGGTGATGAGGTACGAAAAGCTCGCGGTCTATTTTATACTCGTGTTCGTGATGCTCATCATCTCCTGCAATGCGCTGGGCTCGCTGTCGATGCTCATAATCGACAAGAAGGAGGACATAGAAGTGCTCAAGTCGATGGGAGCCACGAAGCAGCGCATACGCCGCATCTTCCGTATGGAAGGCTGGATGATATCCCTGCTCGGCATTGTAGTCGGCATAGCTGTCGGACTGCTGGTGTGCTTCCTCCAGGCCCGTTACGGCCTGGTCAAACTGCCCGGCAACTTCGTGGTTGACGCCTATCCCGTGAAGGTGCAGTGGGGTGACGTGACGCTGGTTTTCGTGATCGTAGCCGCCATAGGTGCAATAATGGCACAGCTGCCGGTGAAAAGTGGCATCAAGTAATGTCAATTTGTCAGTATTGTGCCGGGTGGCACTCGATTTGCCGTATGCCGGCATCGGAAAAAACAAACAAATAAATAATTAAATACTACTACTATGAACATTAAACCTTTAGCAGACAGAGTGCTGGTCGAGCCCAAAGAAGCAATGACCAAGACAGCGAGCGGATTGTATATCCCTGACACCGCAAAAGAGAAACCCCAGGAGGGTAAAGTCGTTGCAGTCGGCAACGGCACCAAGGATGAACCTATGGAGGTCAAGGTGGGTGACACCGTTCTCTACGGCAAATACGCAGGCACTGAAATTTCTGCAGACGGCAAGAGCTATCTGATTATGCGTCAGAGCGACGTCGTTGCAATCGTTTGTTAACATTTAAAAACGTATAATAAAATGGCAAAAGAGATCAAATTTGACATCGATGCACGCAACCTGATGAAGGAAGGTGCAGACGAACTGGCGAATGCGGTGAAGGTGACCCTCGGTCCCAAAGGCCGCAATGTTGTCATCGACAAGAAATATGGCGCTCCCCAGGTGACCAAGGACGGTGTTACCGTAGCCAAGGAAGTTGAGCTGGAAGACCGTTTCCAGAATATGGGCGCCCAGATGGTGAAAGAAGTAGCAGCCAAGACCAACGACCAGGCCGGTGACGGTACCACTACCGCTACAGTGCTTGCACAGGCTATCCTTGACGTAGGTCTGAAGAACGTTACCGCCGGCGCCAACCCTATGGACCTCAAACGCGGTATCGACAAGGCTGTCGAGGCTGTCGTAGAGAACCTCAAGAAACAGAGCCAGACCGTCGGCCACGACTACTCGAAGATCGAGCAGGTCGGCACCATCTCAGCCAACAACGACAATTTCATCGGCAAGCTCATCGCCGAGGCTATGGAGAAAGTCCAGAACGACGGCGTGATCACCGTTGAGGAAGCCAAAGGCACTGACACCGAGGTGAAGGTCGTTGAGGGTATGCAGTTCGACCGCGGCTATATCTCAGCTTATTTTATGACTGAGCCCGACAAGATGGAGGCTGTCCTCGACAATCCTTACATCCTGCTTTCAGAGAAGAAGATCTCTACGATGAAGGACCTTATGCCTATCCTCGAGCCCATCGCCCGTGAAGGCAAGACCCTGTTCATCATCGCCGAGGATGTGGACGGCGAAGCGCTGACCACCCTCGTAGTCAACAAGATCCGCGGCACCATCAAAGTTGCTGCAGTCAAATCTCCTGGCTTCGGCGACCGTCGCAAGGCCATTATGGAAGATATCGCCATCCTCACCGGCGGCAAGGTTATCTCCGAGGAGCGTGGTTTCACCCTCGAGAACGCCACTATGGATATGCTCGGCCAGGCCGAGAAGGTTGTCATCACCAAGGACAACACTACCATCGTGAACGGCTGCGGTGACAAGGAAGAGATCCACAACCGCATCGTTTCAATCCGCAAGCAGATCGAGACTACCACCAGCGACTATGACCGCGAGAAACTCCAGGAGCGTCTCGGCAAGCTCGCCGGCGGTGTTGCAGTCCTCTATGTAGGTGCAGCCAGCGAGATTGAGATGAAAGAGAAGAAGGACCGCGTGGAAGACGCCCTGAGCGCTACACGTGCTGCCGTTGAAGAAGGTATCGTCCCGGGCGGCGGAGTTGCTTACATCCGCGCTACAGAGGCTCTCAAGAAGCTCAAAGGCGAGAACGAGGACGAGCAGACCGGTATCAACATCGTGGCCCGCGCCATCGAGGCTCCGCTCCGCACCATCGTCGAGAACGCCGGTGTCGAGGGCAGCGTAGTAGTCCAGAAGATTAAGGAAGGCAAGGGTGACTTCGGTTACAACGCCCGCACTGACAAGTATGAGAACCTCTTCGAGGCCGGTGTCATCGATCCTACCAAGGTGGCACGTATCGCCCTCCAGAACGCCGCTTCAGTAGCCGGTATGTTCCTCACCACCGAGTGCGTGATCGCCGACATCCCCGAGCCCGTTCCGCCCACTCCCCCGATGCAGGGCCCGATGATGTAATTCATCCGCTATAACACAAAAAAAAAGACTGACCACGTTTTGCGGCCAGTCTTTTTTGTTATACCCTTCAGGAATTAGAAGGTGTATTTGATGCCGAGGTTGGCGTCAGTGTAGCCGAAGCCAGCGTTGAATCCGCTGTGGAATGACATGTACAGACCAGGGTTGTAGTCGATAGAGATTGCGAAAGGAATCTTGCTGAAAGCATACTCGAAACCTATGTTACCGTATGCACATGCAAGAAAATAAGTTTTCTGAGAGAAAGTAGCACCTACGCCTGCACCAAGGCCATAGAAGAACTGGAAACCGCCGGCGATAGGAACGTTCCAATCAAAAGTATCAGATACGTAGAGGCTGAAGACATTGCTGTTCAGATACAGGTTTGCTTTATAGTCAAAGAAATTAGACGGGCCTGTGAACTGTTTGTAAGTAACACCGACATTACCGGGATAACCACCTTCAAGACCGAAGGCAGCTTTGTAAGGCTGAGCCTGTGCAACAGTCAGAGATAAAAACAATACAGAGATTGCAATAATAAGTTTCTTCATTGTTTTTCTGGTTTAGTTAATTAATTTCGACGGCAAATATAGCAATTTTTTATTACTCGGTTAAAAACTGACAGATATGACCCGCCGCAGCATACTCATCATAGCTTTGTTAGCAGCTCTTGCAGCTCCTTCCTGCAAGGAAAAGATAGGTCCCCAGCCTTTCCCTATGCCCAAGGTTCCCTCAATGATCTCGACGGGACAGGAATATGCCAATTATATGGTCTCGCATTTCTGGCAGCCATTCTTCAGCGAGGACAGAGTCTATTCGAGGGATACGTCCCTGGTCGGCGGTGTGACCAAAGACGCCTTCTCGAAGGCCTTCACCGACTATGCGACATATCTTATGATGGCTGACACGAAGAAATGCCTTCAGGCGCAGCAGGATCTTATGGCTAAGGCCGAGAAGATGACGGAGGCCGACCCCGCCGGCAACTTCTTCGAGACGATTACGTCTATCAGCGACGCTTTCCTGTATAATCCCAACTCGCCCCTGCGCAACGAAGAGATGTATATCCCCGTAGAGGAGGCGAAAGTCGTTTCCAGGTTCACAAGCGACGACGAGAAGGCCGACGCTGCGGCCCTGCTGCCGAGGCTGAAGCTGAACCGCATCGGCACTCCGGCGGCCGATTTCTCCTTCACCCTGCGAAACGGAAAGAAGATGAGGCTTTACGACGTGCAGGCCGACAACGTCATCCTGTTTTTCTCAAATCCGGGCTGTGAAGACTGCAAGGCGGTCATCGACCAGCTGTCATCCCTGCCGAATCTGAACGGCGCCATCGCGGCCGGCGCCCTTGCAGTCGTCAATGTCTACCCCGACGAAGACTTGTCAGAGTGGCACGCTTACGCCCCGGTCTACCCGGACAACTGGTACAACGGCTACGACCAGGACCTCGCCGTCGGGGCGGGCCTGTACAACCTGCGTGCGATACCGTCGCTCTATCTGCTGGATAAAGACAAGAAAGTGGTCTTCAAAGATGTTGATACGTCTATTCTTCTGCAGTATCTGCAGGCTGTTCTTGCCGGTCAACCATCTTCTTCCACTCAATCCAGCCTCTGATGGAGTTGATGAGATAGAAGGCCCACATTATAACCATAGGGCCGGAGTGCGGCTCACCCTTGATGAGCAGGGCTACCCACATTGCAAGGAACAGGGCGTTCGAGAGGTTCCAGGGCACCCACTGCTCCATATAGGCCTTCACCATCAATATCATAGCCACTACGCAGAGCATAGTGCTGGCTCCGTCCTGCCACGGCTGGGCGTCGCCGAACTTCTGGAGGATGAGAGAGCAGGCGACTATCGATACGGCGCAGATGACGGCTGTGATGATTCTGCCCTTGCTTGCCATCTTGCGAGGCACTACGATAGTGCTCTGGCCGCTCTGCAGCCTCTTGCGCCACTGGAAGAAGCCAATGAACTGCATCGGGGTGTAGTAGAGGCCGTTCAGGGCTGCAGCTCCCCACAGTTGGCTCTTGTAGCAGATGTAGGCATAGAGGGTGACGTTGATCAGGCCGAAGAGGTAGTTGACAATGCTTCCGTTCACGCAAAGCACTACGCACACTATGCCTGCAATCGACGATATGGTGCCGATGATGTCGAAGCTGTTCGTCATTATGGAATTGACTATGTTGCAAGTCACTATGCCGATGAGCAGGAACCAGTCGAACGGACCGAGCAGATGTTTCTTAGCCATTTTCTGTTACAGTTTATATGAGGTGATGAATTGGAAATTGTTCTTCCATAAGCCTGTGGGCACGTCGAGGTAGCGGCTCCAGCGCACACCCAGCTGCAGTTCGGCGCCGATGCGGAAGAAGTGGCCCTGCAGGGTGGCAGAGGTGCCGTATGACCACAGATGCACTTTGTTGTCGCTGCGCAGGTTGTCTATCGCGCAGTCGATGAAGGGTATCAGGTTGACGCGCATAAAATAGAACAGGGTGGTCGGCTGAAGGTCACCTATGTAGATGGGCAGGGCATAGTCCACGGACAGCTTTGCGTAGTCGCGCAGGATGTATGACTGGTAGCCCCTGGGCATCTTGGCGAGGTTGGTGATGGAGCCGTTGTTGCCGTCTCCGGTCTGGTACTGGTATTCCACGTCGAGCTTGAAGCCCTGCTGCTTGGTGATGCCGGGCAGATAGCCATAGGCGTGCATATATCCTAGGACGCCGGAGTTGTTGAGGTTGCCCTTGGCGTATGAGCCGCGGAATTCGACGCCTACGCCGAGCCTCGGCATCAGGGCTGTCTTGGTCTGGGGCAGCATCCGGTAGTAGCGTATGCCGTATTGGAAGTCCATATTGTAATGCGACTTCTTGCCGGAATACTCGATGACGTCGTTGGTATAGTTGAATTCAACCTCGGGGATCAGGCCGCTGTTGATGCCGCCGCGGCCGAGGTTGATGGGGATGTACATCCTTGAAGAGAGTTCGAGGGCAGACTTGCCGGTCGTGTCGATGGTCGAAAACATCCTGCCATTGTCCTCCTGCACCTTGATGATGTGCTTGTTGCGGTCGTTGTAGTCCACCGACAGTTCGAAGGCGGGGTAGAGGCCGTTGTATACGAAATGCAGGTGGCCAGCGTGGAAGCCTCTGTGGTAGGAATAGCCCACCTGGGTCTCCGCCGTGCCCAGCAGGTTCTGCATCAGTATCGTGGCTCCCGGGGCTGCGAGCTGGTAGTACTGCTCGTAGCTGAGGTCCATAATGCGGTTGACGCTGAAATAGAGCGGGGCCCACGAATGGATGTGGAACAGATCGGCGGTCTTGCTGAAACGCTTGGGCTGGATGGTCTCGATGGAGTCTTTCAGCTGCGCCTGGGCCTCTTCGGACATCGGGGTGACGTGCGAATTGGCTATGTCCGAGAAGTAATCGGCGAAGTAGTAGCTGTAAGGCTTGTCCATATCCGCCCTGGTGTTGACCAGCGAATCGGCCGGAGTGCGCACGGGATGATAACCCTTGTTGTCGTAGTATGTGTAGTAGAGCATATTGCTCTCGTCGTCATAGTAGGGAGAGAAGGCGCCGTAAGGCACGTTGGTCAGCTTAGTGACGGTGGATTTGGCGGGAGAGTAGCTGTAGAGGTTGGTCACGCCGTCCAGGTCGGTCTGGAACACGATGTCTTCTCCGAAATTGTTGAGGTTGAGGATGGTGCGGGTCTGGTCAGGAATCTCGCAGCGCCAGGCGTCGACTCCCAGGCCCCTGGAGATATCCTCCAGGCTGATGGAGTACAGTCCCCATCCGTCGTCAGTCACTATGCCTGCGTACATCCTTTCCCCGACCCATACGGTATGTTTGATCTGGCCGTTTTTGGCGGCCCGGACTGTCGCAACCCTCTTGCCGTCGGTGCGGTTGATGATGACTAGGTTGGAGCATCCCTGCAGGGGGTATTCAGTCACTGAGATGAGGTCGCCCGCAAAAGTGAAGGCCGGGTTGTAGTAGCGCGTGCCTGCGGTGATGTTGCGCACCTTGCGGGTGTTGATGTCATACTCCCTGATGATGGAGTAGTCTTTGAGTTCCCAGCGTTCGTCGGGGATGATTTCACTCCACATCAGGCTGTGGTCCGAAGAGGGCTTGAGCTGGCTGACGCGGCCTGCGGCTGCGAAGGGGCGGACCAGCTTCTCATTGCCGTCGGCGTCGATGGCGACGAGCTGGCTGTAGTCTTCATAACCGGCCTTCACGACATACAGGTTGCCGTCGGGCATCGGTATGGGTGAATGGTATGTAGTGTAGTAATTGTTGGGGTTGTTGCTCAGCCACTCGGTGTAGTTCACAGGGCCGCGCTGCTCCAGATCCTGGCGGAAGTATTCACGGAACAACTTGACTCCCGAACGGAAGTGTTTGCGGGCCGTGTTGTTGGTGTATCGCATAAAGGCGACGTTGTAGATACCGAGGTTGAGGACTTCGTGGGTCCAGGCGTTCAGTATCTGGCCGGGATAGTAGTAGTTGTCGCTGTAGTACATCGCCGTGGAGTGCATCAGGTAGCCCAGGGTGTACTTGTCGGGCGCATAGTTGCGGTAGGAGCCGTACCTCCAGTTGTCGTAGCTGCGGTTCTCACCCTCCATAATGGAGGCCTTTATGTCCATCAGGAAGTCCGGGTCGCGTCCGCGGCCGACCTTGCTGAAGTTGGTCTCGTTCTGCACGGCGTCACCTTCGAGGAACCAGCCGGAAGGGTACATACCGACTCCGAGGCCGGAAGACTGCTCGCCCATCAGGTAGTACAGGAACTTGAAGAAGCCTTTGGTGTAGTGGGTCATCTGGTCGATGTGCCTGGCTTCGTGCAGCGACAGCTGGGTCTCCCAGCTCTGTGCATAGCCTCCCTTGAATTCCGGGGTGGAGAAGATGTCCACCCTCTTTGGGGCCCAGACGACGGTGGCGTTGCTCAGCGAAGTGTAGGGGTGCAGCACGAGCGGGATGTTGACCATCTCGACGCCCATACCTTCGTTGGTAAGGTTGCGGTTGCGCTCGAAGTTGTAGAGGTACACTCGCGCCACAGAGTCCATATAGTTGGGGTAGACGATGCTGAAGTGGGCGGACTTCATCTTGTTCCACTGCACGAACGACGGGTCGGAGCCGAGGGTGTAATACTGCGCCATAGCCTGGCGGCAGGGGAACAGAGCCGTCAGAAGGATGACTGCGGCTGCGATTCTGGCTATTCTGTGGATGTGTCCCTTCATGTGCATTTGTGCAAATCACAAAAGTAAGAAATAATGGGAAATTCCCTACATTTGTATAGCGCAGTCCTCTTTGGGATCTTTGGTTTATTGGAAAGAGAGGACCCTAGCCACCCTCGGCTGATAGAGGGAGGGGCCCGCGCGCAGCGTGGGAGGGAGACGCGAAGCGTCGGTCCGAACGGCAATAAACCAAAGATCCCGACACTGTCAAATATGAAAATGGAAGTCCGTGAAAAAGTCGAATATCTGCCCCATTCCCCCGGGGTCTACCGCTTTCTGAACGAGGAAGGGACGGTGATCTATGTCGGCAAGGCGAAGGACCTCAAGCGCCGCGTGTCGCAGTATTTCCGGCCGCCGGAGTCGCTGGACCGCAAGACACGGGCTATGGTGAGCAAGATCGCCGACCTGATGCACACTGTCGTGGCTTCCGAGGAGGATGCCTTCCTGCTCGAGAACAACCTCATCAAGGAGCTCCAGCCCCGCTACAACATCCTTCTGAAAGACGGCAAGACATATCCCTGGATATGCATCAAGAACGAGCCTTTCCCGAGGGTGTTCCTGACCCGGCGTTTCGTCAAGGACGGGTCGCGCTACTTCGGGCCGTACAGCTCGGCGACGTACGCCCACTCGCTGCTGTACCTGTTCGGCGCCCTGTATCAGCTGAGGGACTGCAAGCTGGCCCTCAATGCAGAGGGCATAGCAGCCGGCAAATTCAAGAAGTGTCTCAACGCCCATCTGGGCAAATGTGCCGCGCCCTGCGTGGGCCAGATATCAGAGGAAGCCTACAATGAGCAGATAGACGCCGTCACCGCCATCCTGAGGGGCGGGGTGGCCCAGATCATCAGGGAGAACAAAGCTGCGATGGAGGCTGCAGCCGCCGAGCTGCGCTTCGAGGAGGCCAATGTCTACAAGGAAAGGGTGCAGCTGCTCGAGCGTCACTACGCCAAGAGCCTTGTCGTCAGCGCTTCCATCGACGAGGTGGACGTCTTCTCGATGGTGGAAGAGGCCGGCGACGCATACTGCAACTTTATGAGAGTGAAAGGAGGCTGCATCGTGCAGTCTTTCAATATGGAGCTGCGCAGCCGCATCGAGGAGACTCCGGAACGCCTGCTGGGGCTTTTTATGGCGGAGATGGTCAGCCGCTTCGGCGCCCTGTCGAAGGAGGTGGTGGTACCGTTCCTGCCGGAGGGCGATTTCGAGGGACACAACGTGCATATCCCGCTGAAGGGCGACAAGGCGGCTCTGATGGAACTCAGCCGCCGCAATGCCGCCGCAATGAAGGCTGACAAACTCAAGCAGGAGGAGCATCTGCATCCCGAGGAGCATCAGCAGCGGCTGGTGGCAGTGCTGCAGAAGGACCTCGGAATGGATGTGGCTCCTCGGCACATGGAGTGCTTCGACAACTCGAACATACAGGGCACCAATCCCGTCGCGTCTTGCGTTGTCTTCCGCGACTGCAAGCCCAGCAAGAAGGAGTACCGCCATTTCAAGATAAAGACGGTGGTCGGGGCCAACGATTTCGCTTCGATGAAAGAGGTGCTGAACCGCCGCTACTCCCGTATGCTGGCTGAGGGCGAGGACCTGCCGGACCTGATAGTGGTGGATGGCGGCAAGGGGCAGCTGCACAGCGCCCTGGAGGCTCTGCAGGAGCTGGGCATCGAGGACCGCATCAAGATTGTGGGCCTGGCCAAGCGTATGGAGGAGATAATAGTCCCCGGCGATCCGCACCCGCTGTTCCTCGACCGCAATTCAAGTTCGCTGAAGGTGCTGATGCACATCCGCGACGAGGCACACCGCTTCGGCATCACTTTCCACCGCTCGCTTCGCAGCAAAGGTCAGATCCACAGCGAGCTGCTCGACATCGAAGGAGTCGGTGAAGCCACCGAAGCCAAGCTCATCCGCCGCTTCAAGAGCGTCGCCCGCGTCAAGAAGGCCTCACTGGAAGACCTCACCGCAGCCGTCGGCAAGAAGCAGGCTCAGATCATCTACCAGCATTTCAACAGTTGACAAGTCTTGCTACCGGGCTGTCAGGGTTTCCAGGACGGTGCGGCACTCGCGGTCGGGGTCGTTCTTGACTTCGCAGACGTCGTTTAGCACCATCACTTCTCCATTCTCGGCAGTGTACTTCGGCCAGGTCGGGAGAGACTTGCAGTTCGGGTCGCCGGTGCGCATAAATGCGAGCAGAGCGTCAGCCATCTTGTCTGACAGCGCCATTGGTCTCGGGCCGCCGCCGGTGTGGGTGATCATCGTGTCGGTGTTGTGCAGCCAGAAGCAGATGTCCAGGCAGTGGAAGGCACGCATACGGCCGTCGAACAGAGGCGGCTGCCAGCCGAACCAGGCCATATATACCGGAGATTTCTGCTGCAGTTTGGTGTTGGCAGCGCGGATGACGTTGCTGCGGACTCCGGTCAGCAGCGCCCAGATCTCGATGGGACGGCAGTCGGGGAAGGTCTTGGCGTAGGCCTCGACTATCTGGCGGGTGTTGGCGCCGTAACGCGAGCTCAGCTGCTGCACTACGCCGTCCATAGTGATGTTTTCAAGCGAAGCGTCGGTGCGGTTGGGGTTGCTCTCCTGGAACACCGTGCAGTAGAGCATCGGGATGTCGGGGACGTTCGGGTCGTTGGGGTCGAAGAAATTGAAAGGCAGGTCGATGCCGTCGGAAACCGGGCTGAAGCCGGCACGCATTCCTGTCTCAGCTGCCATACGGCGGGATGCGCGGTTCGCAAGGGCATAATAGTCTTCCCAGGGCATCTCCTGCAGCTTGTCGATCTGCGAGGCCTTGAGCCCTGCTTCCTTGAGGATATACTCTCCGAGTTTTTCGGCAGAAGCCTTGTCAGCGCCGCGGACAGAGTTGCCGGAGAGGGCTACACCTTTGTGCACAAGACCCTTGGCTGCGGGCATTGCTGCGATGATGCTGACTTTGGAGCCGCCGCCAGACTGGCCGATGACAGTCACGTTGCCCGGGTCGCCGCCGAAGTTGGCGATATTGTCGTGTATCCACTGCAGGGCGGCCACGATGTCCAGCATTCCGACATTGCCTGAGTGTTTGTATTTCTCACCGCCGACGGCAGCGAAATCAGAGAAGCCGAAGGCATTCAGACGATGGTTGACAGAGCAGAAGACAATGTCGCCATAGCGCGAAAGGTTCTCTCCGCCATAGCCGTCCTGCTCGATGGCGTTGCCGCTGGAGAATCCGCCTCCGTGCAGCCAGACGATCACAGGCCTCTTGCCGGCGTCGAGATTGGGAGTCCAGACGTTCAGGCGGAGGCAGTCTTCGCCGATGAGGTCATAGTTCCAGTTGTCTACGAGATATGCGGCAGATTCGGGTTCACGGGGATAACCGACCACCTGGGGCGCAGACTCGGCGTAGTTGTAGGCGTTGCGGATGCCGTCCCAGGGTTCAGGTTTCTGGGGAGGCATGAAGCGGTTCTTACCGCCGGTCGGGGCGCCGTAGGGAATGCCTTTGAACT
>JAGCZI010000254.1 GCA_017960085.1 Bacteroidales bacterium | reverse complement strand
CATCGGCGGCAGCCTTGGCGTAGGCAGCAGCCTTCTCCTCCCCTTCCGTGCAGCTGACAGGGAACACCACTGCCTTCAGACCGAGGGCCTTATGCTTTGCCGCCCAATCGGCAGGAGTGCTGTGCTGCAGAGCCGATGAAATGCCCAGGTACATCAGAAAGCCCTCCTGTGGATTACTGACGGATCCATCTGCGAGAGGTCGCGCACTCCGGTGCGGGCCATTACCCCAGCAAGCTCGGCAGTCATCTCGTCGATGCGGGCGGCAACAGCCTGCGGCCCGTCCTTCAACAAGGGCATAAGATGACGTCCCACCGACACTGCGGCTGCGCCCAGCGCAAGGCACTTGTACGCATCCATTCCGCTCTCGATGCCGCAGTCGACGAAGACCGGCACGCTCCCGCCGGTGGCGGCGAGAATGTCGGGCAGCACCATCAGCGGCGGCACGCTGTACGGCATCATACCGTGATGGTGCGACACCACAAGAGCGGCGCACCCGGCCTTCAGGCATTTTTCAGCATCGTGCGCGCTGAGGATGCCCTTGGCTATGAAGGGGATGCCGGCGGCAGCGACAAACTCAGACAGCTCCTGCACCGACTTGGCTTTCATCGGCAGCCCGAAGACGCTGTCGTAGCCTCCCGACGAGTTGAATGCGTGGTCGATGTCCATCCTGACGGCGAAGCAGCCCGCCTGGACGGCGTGTTCTATCTTGCCGAAGACGACTGCATTGTCAGCGTGGGGCTTGATGATCTTGATGGTCTTCGCCCCTGTCGCCAGGATAGCTTCCAGCTCGCTTTCGTCACCCATTCCGACCCAGTGGACGGCATTGCTCAGCGCAGCGGCCCGGGCATAGACGGTCATTCCGTCCGGCGCGGTATTGCCGAGATGGGACAGGGCCGCCGTCATCACCGGCGTAGCGAAGGTCTCGCCGAAGAGCCGGAACTCCGTGGAGGGTATTCCGGAATCCACGTAACGGGTCTCCAGCAGCAGCGAATCGAAATAATCGCGGGTTATCTTGTCACAGTTGGATGTCATTTGCATAATTCTCTGTCGGTAATTTCTTTGTTTAACTGAGCTATCTTCTCGTCGGAGAGTTCATATTTCCCTATGATGAATATGGCCAGCAGATACAGCAGCGCGGGAATCAGCGTTACCAGCCAGAGTATGCCCTGCTCGGCAAGCGGCGACTGCTGCTGCATCGAGGCGTTGAAGCCGACCCACGAAAGGACCAGGCCGGGGACCACGCCGCCTAGCGCTATTCCGGCCTTCATAAAGATGCATATTATGGCATTCACTATGCCTGCCACGCGGCGGCCTGTCTGGTACTCGCCGTAGGTGACGGTTTCAGGCACCAGGGCCCACATATAGCCGGTGGCGACAAGCACTCCGGTGCTCTTGAAGAACTGCACGACGCACAGCAGCGGGAAGCAGTTCCGCAGGGCGGGGACCGACACGAAGAGATACATCAGCAGCATCCCGAAGATGGCGAAGCCGAGGAACAGGCGGAACAGTCCTTTCTTGCCGGTCCTTTTCTTGAGGGCCGGCACGAGCGGCAGGAAAATGAACGCCGGAATCGTCCCGAGCCACATAAAGACGGTGGTCATCAGCGGAGTCGCCTTTATGTTGTAAGTCATAAAATATGAGTCGGCGGCATTGCTGATGCTCATAGTGGTGAAGGCGACTATGAAGAACAGCGACAGCACGCGCAGGGGCCGGTTGCGCACCAGCTCCATCCAGAGGTCGCTGGCCTTGACTTTCTGCGTGGCCTCCCTGTCCATCACTATTCTCTCCCTGCTCTGGGAAAAGCAGAAAAAGAAGAGCGCCAGGCCGAACAAGGCGAAGATGCTCATCGTGATGAACCACGCCGTCCCGGCCTCGGGGGTATTGTATACCACCTCTGTCTTACCGGTGTCCGGATTGAACACCTTCGGGGCGAATATCGCTATTACCAGGGGCAGCGTCTTGATGATCAGTCCGCCAAGATTGGCGAACAGCATACGGACGGTGGTGAGTATCGTGATTTCATCGGTATCCCTGGTGACGGACGACTGCAGCGCTCCGTAAGGGACGTTGATCAGCGTGAAGCACATACTCATCCCGACATAAGTGACATAAGCATACAGCAGCGACCCGCTGAAGCCGTTCCAGAAGCAGAGCACAGCGAAAGCAGCGAGAGGGATGCCTCCCAGTATCAGCCAGGAGCGGTATTTTCCCCAGCGCGGACTGGCCTTGTCGACGAAGGCTCCGACCACCGGGTCCCAGATTATGTCGATGATGCGTACCACCAGAAACATAACGGCCGCGACTTCGGGCCGCAGGCCGTATACGTTGGTGTAGAAGAACAACAGCCAGATGCTGACTGTCTGGTAAATCAGATTCTGGGCGAGCTCGCCCGTCCCGAGGCCTATACGTTCGCGCCAGGACAGTTTGTCGGGATAGTGGTCCATCAGCAGCTTGGGAAATAGGCGAAAGCCGCCTGTTTATTTGATGTTCAGAGCCTTCAGCAGCACGTCTTCCATAATTTCGTAGCCGGCTGCGTTGGGGTGCACAGTATCCTCGGCGAATTCAGTGCGGATCCTGTGTCCGTCGGGGCCGACCAGGGCGGCGTGATAGTCCACATAGGTGATGCCGTGTCTCTCACAGTATTCTTTGATTCTCGCGTTGAGGCTCTCCAGCTTGCGCAGCGGGTCTTTGGCATCAGGGCGCCAGAAGAATCTGTAGGACGGCAACAAAGAGCAGAGAACCGGGCGGATGCCGTTCATCCAGCATAATTCCACCATACTCTGGATGTTCGAAAACGTAGCGTCTTCGTTGTATTCATCGCCGAGGTTCTCTGCTATGTCGTTGATGCCTGCGAGCAGCACCATAGTCGAGGCCTGGATGTCGATCACGTCGGCTCTCATCCTCAGCAGCATCTGGGCCGTCACTTCGCCGCTGATGCCGCGGCCCACGAAGCCGTGCTCCACGAAGAAGCCCGGCCTCATCCTGGCCCAGTTGTCGGTGATTGAGTCGCCGACCAGCACGACTCTGGCCCCTGTGGTATACACGAGGTCTTTGTTGGCCTGCGCATATCTTTCAAGGTTCAGGACTTTCTGGTTCTGGGCGTCAGCCGACATTCCGAGCGACAGAAGCATAATGCAGACTATGATTATCTTTTTCATTTGCGGTAAATTTTATTCGGCAGGGGCTGCGTCTTCGGCAGGAGCTGCTTCTTCGGCAGGGGCTGCTTCAGGGGCGGGGCAGGCGCATTCTTTTGCGCGGCGCTCAGCCAGGATGACGTCGGCTTTCTGTGAGAAGAAATCGTAAGCTACTCCGTCGATGGCGACAACTATTGCAATTGCCAGGAACAGGAAGATGACTGCAATAAAGGGTCCCACCTTGGGAATGGCGGTGAACAGGCCTGTCACTGCACCGATGATGACACCGCAGAGCAGATTGAGGAAGAAGATGCGCCACTTGTTGCCGAAGGTTGAGTCATAGCTGAGCAGCAGGGCTTTCAGAGGTGAAACGTGTTTGTCGATAAGGAAATATATGGCGAAGCCCCAGGCTATGCTGATGACGATGGCCGGCAGGAACAGGAATGCTGCGGCTGCGAGGGTTCCTATTGAGATAAAGCCCATCAGCAGGAAGAGATTGCCGAGATTCTTGAAGTTATCCTTGTTGAAGATTGAAAGGGGGTCGACGGTCTCGCCGCGACCTATGCTGATGACGGCTTTATACAGGCCGATTGAGGTACCTACGTTGAGATAGGGGATCCAGAATGTCAGGAAAAAGAGGATTACCATAAGGAGCAGAGGGAAGAAGTTCTTGATGCCGTAGCTTACGCCTTCCCTGATGGTCTTCATAATGTCGAGTTTTTCTGTAGTCATAGTAGATTAGTTTAAGGTTGTTTCAAGCTAAACACAAATTTAATAAAAAATCATCGTAAATTTACATCTTGTTTAAACAAAGACCTATCACTATGAAATCTTTCTGTCCATTTGCATTTCTCGTGCTTGTTTGCGCTGTCCTTTGCGCCTGCAATCAGTCAACCAAGGGCTCAAGGGGCATCGGAGTCTATCCGGGCGACCCTCAGGAGTATGACGGTCCTGTCGCTGCCTTCGCCGGCAACGGCTACCGCAACCTGGCGCTTCACCGCGCTGCCTGGCATTCTGTCAGCGCCGACTACAACCTGACCGGCCATCTGGCCACCGACGGCATCATCAGTCGGCAGGCGCCTGCCGTCCTCAGTGTGGATGCGAATGGAACTGCTGTCGAGAACCGACTCAAGGAGAGGCTTTTCGACGATAATTTCACTGGAGTTACTTTCCCCGGCAAGGCCGGGTCGACCCTTGTGGTAGCTATGACGCAGATTGCTGCTTCTGACGTCATTTCTTTCGAAGGTAACTGCAAACTGAAGCAGGGTGCCAGCCTGCCGAAGGGTTTCATCCCCAGGCTGACTGTGGTAATGGCTGACGACAACTCGACAATCGAGCTGCCGCTGCAGCCTTGCCGTCCCACCATCCACGAGGGTGGCGGAAGCCAGAATGTGTCTGTGCTCGAAGGACTCACGGGTGCCAAGGCCATCCAGTCGCGCAACGGTTCTGCTGCCGAAATGGAGTTTGCCTATATGGCTTCCCTGCCGGCAGGCCGCCGCATCAGTGGTTTCACCATCTCTCTCGACACTGACGCTGTCAGGGAGTGGAACGTGACTGAAGTTAATTTTTACGATAAGGGCAATGAGGTTTCTATGCTTCCCAGCGAGCATTTCGTAAGCGCGTGGATGCCTGGCGTGCGGGAAGGCGGTTCGCTGACCGTAGACCTTGGCTCTGACGCTTCTTTCGACAAGTGCTGCATTTTCTGGGCCGGCGACAAGTCTGCGTCCGGCAGCATAGAGGTTTCTGACGATTGTGTTAAGTGGAAGAAGGTTGCCGATTTCGACGCTGGTGCTGGCGAGATTGCTGCCAAAGGGATTCCCCGTTACGTGCGCCTGAATGTCGACGGCGACTGCGCGGTGTCTGAGTTCGAGGTCTGGGGCAAGGGCGGCGTCTTCCCGAAGGCCCAGCAAGCCAAGGCTGCCAAGGGCGACACTCTGGAGCTGTCCAGGGGCGCCTGGGCGCTGCAGCGGGCGTCTGAGGTGAAGGCTG
>JAGCZI010000253.1 GCA_017960085.1 Bacteroidales bacterium | reverse complement strand
TTGCCTGCATTCAGCTTTATGGTCGGACTGTCCATCAGACGGATGTAATCGTCCGAAGCGATGCACGCCTTGCCCTGGGCGTTGAGGGCGTTGACGGTGAGCAGTCCGCTGCCGCTGAAGATGATCTGGGCTTCGCTGAAGAGCACGGCCTTAAGGTCCTCCTCCCCTTCCTGCGCGTATGCTGCCGAGGCACCGTCAGAAAGAGTATTGGTGCCTTTGACAACGATGAAAGTGCGTTTCTTGTTCTGGTTGTTGAGCGCGGCGCCGTCGGGATTGGTGAGGCTGACTCCGTTGAGCACGACAGCCTGCTTCTTGGCTCCATATATCTTGAAGAAGCCGTTGGAGCTGGAGCCGGTGAGCTCATAGATGAGCACCTCACCTCCGGTGTTGTTCACTGTGACCTTGTTGCCGTCCACGCTCACGTAGCCATAGCTGTCGCCCGATACTGCTGCATCGCCGCTGTCGGAGAACTTGATGGTGATGCGTCCCTTGAAGCTGGTGTTCGAAATGTCGTCGTCAGACTCGATGTCGCCCGTCGAGGCAAAAACGAGGGAATCGTCGTCATCGCTGCCGGAGGCTCCGAGCACCGTCAGGATATAGGAAGCGCTTGAAGCTGAATATGTGCCGTCAGCTTCGGATTTGGCAGAGATCATTGTGGAGCCGCTGCCCACGAGGGTGATTGAGCCGCCGGCATTGACCGTAGCCACTGCCGGTTCTGAAGAAACGTATGTAACTCCCACTTTATAGCTGTTGGTAAGGGAAGGGAAAGTGTTCTGGGCGCCGATCGTGGCCTCGAAAGAGTCCGCGCTCCACGCGAGTGCTGGGTCGGTGAGCTCCGACACCTGCTGAGAGGGCATACCGCCGAAATTGTCGGGACTGAAAGGATAGTCGTCCTGCCCGCAGCCCGTTGCCGCGAGGGCTGTCATCATTATAAACAGATATATTCTTTTCATACCTCGTTTGGTTTTAGTATTCTTGAGCAGTTGGACAACCAACAATTAAACCAAAACGACCTCGGCTCGGGCGGGATTCAACGAACGCCGCCAGTTCTTCAGCGAACGCCTTCGCTTAATCCAAATTTGATAGTAATTTTGTAAAAAAGTTACGCTGATGCTGACATTGCTTCCATACCTGCTGCTGGTTGTGATTCATCATTTCTTGCTGGCTCCACTCATCAGGAAGAAGCTCCCGCTGTATATTATACTGACGGTAGTGCTGCTCGCGCTGTTCGGCACCTGGTGTCTTACCCGACCGGATTTTCCCCCTCCCGGGGCCTGGCAATCCGCTCAGGCACCTCCTCCCCCTCCCGCCCCAGGCCCTGGCGGACCCGGGCCCGACGGAGACAGGGGGCCAATGCGGCCTGAGGTGATGAAGCTCATAATGGGCATCCTTCTCGTAGGCGTCGACCTGGGCGCATTTTTCTATGTAGAGTCGAGGCGCAAGGAGAGGCGTATGAAGGAATTGCAGGCCGAGCATCTCAGCCAGCAGCTGGAATCCCTGCGCTACCAGATCAATCCGCATTTCTTTATGAATACGCTCAACAATATTCACGCTCTGGTCGACATAGATCCGGAGAAGGCCAAGGAGAGCATCGAGGTGTTTTCGAAGATGATGCGGATCCTGCTCTACGAGGACCAGGCTCCCACGATCCCGCTTGCCAAGGAGCTGGATTTCATAGAACACTTCATCTCCCTTATGCGGCTGCGCTATCCGGAAGAGTCCGTTCGCATTGACACTGTCTTTCCTGAAGACCGCACCGGCGCCGTCGTGCCGCCGCTCGTTATGGCCTCACTTGTCGAGAATGCCTTCAAACACGGCATCAGCTACTCTTCTGAGTCGTTTATCCGCATAAAAGTTGAGATTCAGGGCGGCAAAATAGTCTTCCGCTGCGTCAATTCATCCCATCACTCCGGCGAAGGCTCGAAGCAAGGCATTGGCCTGGACAATATCCGCAAACGCCTTGACCTCCTGTACTCACAGGCCTACACTCTGTCCATCGATGAGGCCCGTGGGCAATATGACGTGATGCTCACTATCCCGTCCGAACCCGGAAACATACAGATATGATACGCGTAATTGCCATAGACGACGAGCCGCTTGCCCTTCGCAGGATGGAGATGTACATCGCCAAGGTGCCCTACCTTGAACTGAAGGCGGCCTGCAGCAGTGCGGCGGCGGCACTTCCCTTGCTGAATGAGGCGGATGCGCTGTTCCTGGACATCAATATGCCGGATCTCACCGGTATGGATTTCATAAAATCCCTGCCCAACCCTCCGGCAGTGGTCTTCACAACCGCCTACTCCGAATTCGCAGTGGAAGGGTTCAGAGTCAACGCCGTTGATTATCTGCTCAAGCCTTTCAGTTTCAACGAATTCTCTGCCTCCTGCGAAAAGCTGCGCAAGCACCTGGAGATGGAAAAGGCTGTGTCGAAGGCCGCTCAGGAGCCTGTCCTGCATTTCAAGGCCGATTACAGGACCGTCAATGTGGATACACGCAAAATCGTCTATGTGGAAAGTATGAGCGAATACGTAAAGATATTCCTGGACGATGC
>JAGCZI010000252.1 GCA_017960085.1 Bacteroidales bacterium | reverse complement strand
GCTCCGGCTTCGGCTGCTACGGCCTTCAGCTGGTCTTCAGTATAGAAGTTGTCGACGGACGACTTGACGCTGCCCTCTTCATTCATCTTGATATATACGAGGCCCTTGGCTCCCACCTGCGGACGCTTCACCCACTCGGTGAGTTCGTCGGTCTGCTTGCGGGTATATCCGGCTGCGCCGGGAACTGCGATGGCTCCTACATATTCCACGCTGTCGAATACCGCAAAGCCGCAGCCCTGCACGAGCTTCGTCACTTCGTGGATCTCCATTCCGAAGCGGATGTCGGGTTTGTCGCTGCCATAGCGGTCCATTGCGTCGTACCAACTCATACGGGGGATCTGCGGGGCTACCTCAACGTCGATGACGGCTTTGAAGAGGTGGCGCATCATACCTTCGAAGAGGTTCAGCACGTCTTCCTGCTCCACGAAGCTCATCTCGCAGTCTATCTGGGTGAATTCGGGCTGGCGGTCGGCGCGCAGGTCTTCGTCGCGGAAGCAGCGCACGATCTGGAAATAGCGGTCGTAGCCTGCCACCATCAGCAGCTGCTTGAAGGTCTGGGGGCTCTGCGGCAGGGCGTAGAATTCGCCGGGGTTCATACGGCTGGGCACCACGAAGTCGCGGGCGCCCTCAGGGGTGGACTTGATCAGGAACGGAGTCTCGATCTCCATAAAACCGTGGGCGTCGAGATAGTTGCGCACCTCGTGTGCCATACGGTGACGGAGAGTCAGGGCGTTCTTGAGGGGATTGCGGCGCAGGTCCAGGTAGCGGTAGCGGGCGCGCAGCTCTTCTCCTCCGTCGCTGACATCCTCGATGGTGAAGGGAGGTATCTCCGAAGGATTGAGGACGTTGACGTTGTCGAGAAGGATCTCGATGTCTCCGGTGTCCATCTTCGGGTTCTTGCTCTGGCGTTCGGCGACGCGGCCGGTGACCTGGATCACGTATTCACGGCCCAGGCCTGCGACTGCCGCCGCAACGGCTTCGTCGCTGTTCGCGTCAGCCACGAGCTGGGTTATGCCGTAGCGGTCGCGAAGGTCAACGAATGTCATTCCTCCCATCTTGCGGACCCTCTGCACCCATCCGGCGAGAGTCACGGTCTGCCCTGCATTCGCAAGGCGCAATTCACCACAAGTATGTGTCCTGTACATAATAGCTTTTTTATTTTATTTCTTCTGTTTCCTCTACCAGTTCTTCCATCTTCATCTGCAGCTGCCTTCCGCTCATATACACCAGGTGAGTGCGGTCGATGATCTCTGCAGCCCACATAAAGTAGGCTTCTGCATTCAGGTGCAGGCCGTCGATCGTGTATTCATCCTTGAGGTACCCATCCTCGTCGCTGAGGACGGCGGCTATGTCGACATAGTAGTATTTGTATTTGTCGGCTGCTGCCTGGAGGTATTTGTTGAGCTCGTATACCTTGGGGTTGACCTCGCCGCTGCGGGCGTTCTTGGCTGCCATAGGCAGGGTTGACTGGACGTACAGATAGGTTGACGGGAGCTCTTTCTTGATTTTTGCGATGAGCTGGTCATATTCCTTCCACACCTGGTCGGCGCTGCGGTTGGGGTTTGTCAGGTCGTTGATGCCCGCCATCAGGTAGATGGCTACGGGATGGTCGGCGATCACGTCGTCAAGACGGTTGTAGATGCCTTTGACCACATCTCCGCCGACACCCCTGTTGGTAGTGTGGACTATCGGGAAAAGCTCCTCCCACGGTCCGCGGCGGGTAATGCTGTTGCCGAGGAACATTACGCTGTGGGTGTTCCCGGGCAGAGCGTTGAAGATAGACACGCGGTTGTGATGTGCGGGGCTGATCTCGGGATACTCGTGGTCGTTGGCCTTGATGGCCTTTACGGCGTCTTCCGACAGCCTGCTGTAGACTTTGTTGGCTACCATCTCATAGCCCAGGCCGTTGAGGCTGCGGCCGTCGTAGGTGTACTCCTCGGCGATGCGGCCGGTGGCGTCAGTCATATTGCTGAGGTCGAGGAATGTGAAGACATTGCCTGCCTCGGCTGCGTCCTTGATGCCCTTGTTGGCCTTGCCGATTGCCTTGACTCCTTCATCCTTGACCTGGAGGTCGGCGAGGATGCCGAGGTAATAGAGCTCGGTGGCGGGAGAGATGAGGTGGGCACGGCGGAAAATCTCCTTGACGTTGGCGATGACGGTGTCAGCGGCAGCTGCAGCCTGGCCGTCGGGAGCCCTCTTGATGTCCTGCAGGCCGGCGCTTACGAAAATCTTGCGGGGCTGGGCCTTGGCGATGCCGTCGATGAGGCACAGGGCGTGGGGCGTGCCTGAATACATAATGCCGCGGTTGACGAAGGTGGTGTCCTGGAAGAAGTCAGTCCACTCGCCGAAGTCGATGATTTCGTCGCCGAGCATAACGATGTTGTCAGGATATATGGGAAGGTCGGCGAATACTCCGGTCTTCTCGATATAATAGTCTTTGTAGTCTGTCCAGGTGGGCTCGGGAACTTTGTCGAGCCTTTTGTTCTGGCAGCTGCCGGTCAGAAGGACGGCGGCGAAAGCGGCCAGGGTAAAGAGTGTGATACTGCGTTTCATATCGTAGATTAATTATTATCAGACATTGAAAAGGAAATGCATTATGTCGCCATCGACTACGACGTAGTCCTTGCCTTCGCTGGCAAGTTTGCCGGCGGCCCTGCAGGCTGCCTCGCTGCCGTAGTTGATGAAGTCTTCGTATTTAATGACCTCGGCGCGGATGAAGCCTTTCTCGAAGTCGGTGTGGATGACGCCCGCGGCCTTGGGGGCCTTGTCGCCCTTGTTGATGGTCCAGGCGCGGACTTCAGGCTCTCCTGCGGTGAAATAGGTCTGGAGGTTGAGCAGCGAGTAAGCTTCGCGGATGAGGCGTTCCACTCCGGAGTGTTCGAGGCCTATCTCCTCGAGGAACATCTGGCGCTCGTCGTAGCTCTCGAGTTCGGCGATCTCGCTCTCGATGCGGGCGGCGATCACCATCATCTTGGCGTCTTCGGCCTTGATGGCTTCTGCCACCGCCTCGGTGTATTTGTTGCCTTTGGCTGCGGAGTTCTCGTCGACGTTGCAGACGTAGAGCACGGGCTTGCAGGTGAGCAGGCAGAACTCCTTGGCGAGACGCTCCTCGTCAGGGTTCTGGGGCACCACCTCGCGGGCGTTGCGGCCCTGCTCCAGGACGGCTTTGTAGCGCTCGAGCATCTCCCAGGCCTTCTTGGCGTTCTTGTCGCCTCCGGTCGTAGCCTGCTTGCGCACTTTCTCGATGCGGTTGGTGACTGTCTCGAGGTCCTTGATCTGGAGCTCCATATCCACCACTTCCTTGTCGCGGACGGGGTCCACGCTGCCGTCGACGTGCACGATGTTGCCGTCGTCGAAGCAGCGGAGCACGTGGAGGATCGCGTCGGTCTCGCGGATGTTGGCCAGGAACTGGTTGCCGAGGCCCTCACCCTTGCTGGCGCCTTTGACCAGGCCGGCGATGTCGACTATCTCGACCGTGGCGGGGACGACTCTCTTCGGGTGCACCAGCTTCTCGAGCTCCTCGAGCCTGTGGTCGGGCACGTTGGTCGAGCCGATGTTAGGCTCGATGGTGCAGAACGGGAAGTTCGCACTCTGCGCCTTGGATGAGCTGATACAGTTGAACAGGGTCGATTTTCCTACGTTGGGAAGCCCTACGATTCCGCATTTCAGAGACATAGTCCTATATTT
>JAGCZI010000251.1 GCA_017960085.1 Bacteroidales bacterium | reverse complement strand
TCCCATGAGGCGTATCATTTCGATATTGGAAGCTTTTGTGACCTTGTCCCTTGCAGTTTCCTGCAACTGGAACGAAGTCATCCACGATGTGATGCCTATTCCTCCTGAAATCACTCTGGACAATGGTTCAGCCGTATATTCCGTGATGGTGGCGGAGGAGCTCACTGTATCTCCGACCTACCGTTTCGTCGAGGGTGCAACCTTCTCGTGGATATGTGACGGCAAGGTTATCTCTTCCGAGCCCGTCCTGCGTTATACCGACTCGCTGGCCCATACCGTCTATATCCAGATTAAAGTTACCAATGAGTATGGGAGCGCTTCGGACGAGATAAGGGTGGATGTGAAAGCCCTTCCTCCGGAGCCTGATCCCGAACCCGAGCCTGACGATATTTTCTGGGTGTTCCCTCAGACTGTGTTCAATGTCAGTCTGGGCCGCAGCATTATGCTGAAGCCTTATGACATTAAAGAGGATGATGGAATCAGCTACCTGTGGACTGTTGCCGGTGAACAGGTGCAGGACTCGGATATGCCCGGCTATGTCTTCGAAGCGAAGCAGGAGGGGAGTTACGAGGTTTGCGTCACCCACGGCAGCCTGTCGCAGAGCCTGACTGTCAATGTATGTCCTGCAGAAGGCACTTATTACAGGCCGGCTGGAGCGTCAAGCACCGTCGGTATCAGCAGGATTTTTGAATTCACTCCGGCCCCGGGCCAGTACGTGAACGAGGATTACACTGCGAATACTCCCGAAGAAGCCATTGCTTATGTAAACCAGCGTTTCAGTGAAGTCAAGTATGTTTCCCTGGGCGGTTTCGGAGGTTACATCGTGGCCGGTTTCGACCACAGCGTCGACAATACCGGCGGGTATGAGATCGGCATCATATCCCACCTGTCTGAAGAGTACACTGAGGCTGGTGTGGTATGGGTGATGCAGGACGAGAACGGGGACGGTCTGCCGAACGACACCTGGTATGAACTCAAGGGCTCGGACTCTGAAGCCGAAACAACGATCCACGACTACAGCGTTACATATTACAGGCCTTCGGATGTCGGAATGTCGGTGCAGTGGACAGACAACCAGGGTGGCAGCGGCAAGGTGAACTATATGACTGCCTACCATCACCAGGACTGGTATTATCCGCTGTGGATAACAGAAGACCGCTACACCTTGCGCGGCACCAGGCTGGAAGCCCACAATTACGACAAGTCCGGCAAAGGCACATACTGGGTCAATCCTCCGTACGGCTGGGGCTATGTCGACAATTTCAATGAAGTCGATATGCTCGGCAGCAATGATACCAACCATTTCAAGATAAGCAACGCAGTGCGCTACGACGGCAGTCCTGCCAATCTGGAGTATATCGACTTCGTAAAGGTCCAGAACGCCCTGAACGCCAGCAGCGGCTGGCTGGGAGAGGTCTCTACCGAAGTCTGCGGCATATTTGACAACAACCTCAAGAAATGAAAGCCTTCAAAACCCTTCTGACCGCCGTTTTGGCTCTGACGCTCGCCGTGCTGCCTTCGTGTATGAAGTACGGCCCGTCGGAAGAAGAGGAGTTCATAGTGGACCCTTCCGGCGAAGGTCTTTTCATTATCAATGAGGGCAACTATATGTACGGCAACGCGTCGCTGTCGTATTACGATCCTGCCACTAAACAGGTCGAGAACGAAGTGTTTTTCCGCGCCAACGGTTTCAAACTGGGCGACGTGGCTCAGTCGATGACCATTGCGGACGGCATCGGATGGGTGGTAGTCAATAACTCCGGCGTGATATTCGGCATCGATCCGACGACGTTCAAGGAAAAACGCCGCCTGACCGGTTTCACTTCTCCGAGGTACTTCCATATGCTCAGTTCCACCAAGGCCTATGTCACTCAGATATGGGACCCGAGGGTGTTCGTGGTCAATCCGTCAACCTGCGAGACGACGGGCTATGTCACTACTGATATGGATTACGATTCCGGCTCTACGGAGATGATGGTCGCGTGGGACAGGTACATCATCACGAACTGCTGGTCTTTCCAGAACCGCATACTCAAGATAGACACCGCCACCGACGCTGTCGTCCAGAGTCTGGTCGTCGGCATCCAGCCGGAGTCTATGGTTATGGACTGCAACGGCAAGTTGTGGGTGCTGACCGACGGTGGCTATGAAGACAGCGAATACGGTTATGAGGCGGCCCGACTGCTGCGCATTGACCCTGACAGTTTCCGGATAGAGCAGACTTTTTTCTTCCCGGAGGGGGCCAATGCATCGAAGCTGACTGTCAATGCTGACGGTGATGAGCTGTACTGGCTAGACACCGGTGTATGCAAAATGTCCGTAAACGCCACTCATTTGCCCGTGAGGTCGTTCATATCCCGCGAGGGCAGTCTGTTCTACGGGCTGACGCTGAACCCCGTAAACGGGGAAATATACGTTTCTGACGCCATCGACTTTGTACAGTCGGGTGTGGTGCTGCGTTACAGTCCTGAGGGTGAGCTTATAGATACTTTCAATGTGGGGATCAATCCCGGTAATTTCTGCTGGAGGTAGGCGATGAAGGTGAGGATTGTATATGTAACGGCTCTGTTGCTGCTGTCGTGCAGCCTGATGGCTCAGAATGACTGGTGGAATTCCGACCCCAGCTACGTTGTGCCCATCGATGCCGCCGCCATCACGGCCGACAGGCCGATGCGCGACATCGGAGTCCAGGAGACGAAACTCGACACTATTGCTCTGCGCGACAACATTGCTCTGTCAATCGCTGATGTTCTGACCTTCAACTCGTCGGTGTTTGTCAAGCAGTACGGCCGGGGCAGCCTGTCGACGATTGCCTTCAGGGGCACTTCGGCTTCCCATACCCAGGTCAGCTGGAACGGTATGAAGATCAATTCGCCGATGCTGGGTATGACTGATTTTTCGATGATTCCTTCGTACTTCATCGATGACGCTTCACTGCTTCACGGCACCTCGTCCCTCAGTATGTCCGGCGGCGGCCTCGGCGGTGCGGTCGTTCTGTCCACGGAGCCTGCCGAGTACAAGGGTTTAGGCCTCCAGGCTGTTCAGGGCATTGGTTCATACGGCACCTTCGACGAGTTCCTCAGGCTTACCTGGGGCGACGACCACTGGCAGACTTCTACCCGTGCGGTATATACTTCGAGCCGCAACGATTTCACTTACCGCAACTACAACAAAAAAGTCGACGGCCAGTATCCGATAGATACCAACCGCTGCGGTTCGATCCGCGACTTCCACATTCTTCAGGAAGTATATTACAATACCGGCCACGGCGACCGTTTCGGCCTCAATGCGTGGTATATGTCCAGTACAAGGGGAGTGCCTATGCTGAGCGTAGACTACCGCAACAACCAGAATTATATCAACCAGCAGGGGGAAAATACTCTGCGCAGCGTGCTGAGCTGGGACCACGAGCGCTACAGATGGAAGCTCCACACCAAGGCCGGATATAACGGCACCCGCCAGGCTTACGATTTCATCAGGGACAAGGGCAACGGCCAGATGGTTCAGATGGTGGAGAGCCGCAGCCGCATCAATACGGTTTACGGACAGGCCGATGCTGAGTTCTTCCTGCCCGGCAACTGGATGCTTACGGCGCAGCTGGCGGCTTACCAGCATTTTGTTCAAAGTACTGACCGCAACGCTACTATGCGCACGGGCGCCGTCGTCGACGGCAACACCAGAAAGGTTGCCATAGGTTACAATCAGGCCCGCTTCGAGGTTCTGTCATATCTTTCAATAAAGTGGCAGCCTACCCAGCGCCTTGGCCTCAGTGCATCTCTCAGGGAGGAACTCTACGGTCACAGTTTCACTCCGCTGATTCCGGCTGTATATGCCGACTACCTCCTCAGCCGCAAGGGCAATGTCCGGCTGAAGGCTTCCGCCAGCCGCAACTTCCGTTTCCCGACGCTCAACGACCTCTATTTTATGCCCGGCGGAAACCCGGACCTGAAGCC
>JAGCZI010000250.1 GCA_017960085.1 Bacteroidales bacterium | reverse complement strand
CAATGGTCAGCAATCTGCTCGTAGTCCTCTGCGGCGACGAGCAGGCCCAACCAGTGGTCAACACCGGAACTCTTCATAAATAATGGCTAAGGAAAAACAGGACACGAAAAGCTTTGTGCTGAGGATCGATGCGGCCACTATGGAAAAACTGGAACAGTGGGCCGAGGACGAATTCCGCAGCATAAACGGGCAGATTTCGTGGATAATCGAAGAAGCACTTAAGAAAAGCGGAAGAAAATGAACACTGAGATTCGCAACTGGCCGCACTTCGCTATAGAGATGGTTTCCATCCTTCTGCTGCTGTGCTGCTTCATCCCTCTTGTCAACTACGGCAAGCTTGCCGGCGTCGAGGTGCCCTCGCACTTCGACGTCACAGGCGCCGTGGACGGCACATCAAACGCCAGCATATTCATATTCCTGCCCTGTATGGCCCTGGCCATCTTCGTCTTACTGACTGTCGCGGAAAAGCATCCGAAGATGGTCAATGCGCCCAAGAAACTCAGCAGCAACGGCAAGGAATGGCTCGACGCCAACAACTGGAAATTCGTGCGTGAGCTAAAGCTCTGTATGACCGGCCTGTTCACGTACATCATCTGGTCTATGTATGCCGTCGCCACGGGGAAGGCGGCAGAAGTCCAGCTCTGGGGTTTCACGCTCTTCATCGCTCTGACGATTGCGGTCACCCTGAGGTTCTACTACCTTCTGTATAATCACAATTAGCTGCGCACCGTCTCGAACAGGAACACCTTGTCGCTGCGGCGCAGCTTGACAGGCACGGGGATCGAGCAGAGCTCACCCTTGACGGTCGTGGGGACTGGCTTCAAGTCGACCCTTATTTCCGGGACTTCCGCCTCATAAACTCCGGTGGTCGGCCCGGAAATTACTATCGTATCCCCCACCGAGAGGCTGCCGGTCTCCATCAGGATCTCGGCGACGCCGATCTTCTCGAAATAATTGGTGACCTTGCCGACGTAGCGCTTGACTCGGGTGGCGCGGTTGCCGTAGACTTCGCTCCACTGGCCCATCTTAGCGCCGAGGTAGTAGCCGTCCCAGAAGCCGCGGTTGAAGACGGTTTCCAGCCGGGCCTTGAGGCTTGCCGCCAGCTCCGGAGTGTAGCTGCCGTCCTCCACCGCATCTGCGGCCTGCCGGTAGGCCTGCGTCACTGTCTTGACGTACTCCGACGAGCGGGCGCGGCCTTCGATCTTGAAGACGGTGACGCCAGCGTCGATGATGCGGTCCATAAACTCTATGGTGCACAGGTCGCGGGGCGACATTATGTATTTGTTGTCGACCACCAGCTGGCTGCCGGTCTCCAGGTCGGTGACTTCATAGCCGCGACGGCACACCTGGTAGCAGCTGCCGCGGTTGGCCGAGGCGTTGTATTCGTGCAGCGAGAGGTAGCACTTGCCGGAGACGGCCATACACAGCGCCCCGTGGCAGAACAGCTCGATGCGCAGCGGCTTGCCGGAAGGGCCGCAGATGTGCTCCTCGTCGATGATGCGGCTTATCTCCTTGACCTGCACCAGCGTCAGCTCGCGGGCCAGCACCACCACATCGGCGAACTGCGCGTAGAAGCGCAGGCTCTCGCTGTTGGAGATGCTCAGCTGGGTGGAGATGTGCACCTCCAGGCCGAGGCTGCGGGCATAGCTTATCGCCGCCATATCCGAGGCTATCACCGCTGAAATGCCGGCCTCGAGGGCCAGCTGCAGCGTCCGCCTCATATCTTCGAGGTCTTCGTTGTAAAGGGTGATGTTGAGGGTGAGGTACGAGCGCACGCCGTTCTCACGGCAGATGCGGCACACTTCGGCCAGATCCTCCGCCGCGAAATTGTTGGCCGAGTGCGAACGCATATTCAGCCGGCCGATGCCGAAATACACCGAATCCGCGCCGCCCTGGATGGCAGCCTGCAGGCACTCGAAGTTGCCCGCGGGGGCCATTATTTCCAATTGTCCTGACCTCATCACTTTCTAATACTTCCTGTATACCAGGCCCTTTGCGAACTCTGTGAGATTGGCCTTGCGGTCAGCGTCGAGATTGAGGCTGGCGAGGATAGCCAGGGCCTTGTCGTGATACTGCCCGATGGCCTCGATGGCCAGCGAGTCGACGTTATGCTTCTTGTAGAGCTTCTGCATCGTAGCCACCTTCGAAGGCATATCTTCCTGCTGGGCCAGCAGCCCCTCCAGGGCGACCCTGTCCTCACCGGACACCAGCTTCTGGCACTGCACCAGCAGCCAGGTCTTTTTGTTGTTCTCGATATCCCCGCCCACCTTCTTGCCGAAGACGGCTGCGTCGCCGAAGGTGTCGAGGTAGTCGTCGGTAATCTGGAAGGCTATTCCCAGCTCCCAGCCGAAGTCGTAGAGAGCGTCGCACACGTGCTCCGGCGCCCCTGCGATGACGGCTCCCATCTTGGCGCTGCAGGCGATCAGGGCCGCTGTCTTGAGCCCGATCATCTTCAGGTAATCGTCCATCGTTATCACCTGGATATCTTCGAAGTCCATATCGTACTGCTGCCCTTCCATCACCAGCACAGCCATATCGGAGAACATCTCCACCAGCCTGCGGAATTCGGGGCCCTTGTAGCCCTCCAGGAACTTCAGGGACATTATGGACAGGGCGTCGCCGCAGAGGATGGCGCTGTTCTCGCCCCACTTCGCGTGGATGGCGGGCTTGCCGCGGCGCAGGTCGGCGTGGTCCATTATGTCGTCGTGCATCAGGGTGAAGGAGTGGAACAGCTCGAGGGCCAGCGAGGGCATAATGATGTTGTTGTCGATGTTGTCCTTGAAGAGGCTGTAGGTCGTCAGGCAGAGCCTGGGCCTCAGACGCTTGCCGCCGATGGCCATCATATATTCCAGCGGCTCGTAGAGAGTCGGGGGTTCCTTCTTGAATTCGATGGCGAAGATGGCCTTGCGCACCATCGTCTCTATATCTTTCTGGCTGTACATTGAATGCTGTGCTTTAAATTTCAAATATAGCAATTTTCCTGGTTTTTTACGACCTTTGCGGCGATGAGAAAAGGCACGGCAACTGTTGTAAAGCACACCGGCAGCCATTATCTGCTGAGCGAGCTTCCCGCGTGGGATCTTTTTCCCGCAGTGGTGAGGGGCCGCATCCGCCTCAAAGGCTCCGGCAACACCAACCCCATCGCAGTGGGGGATGTGGTGGACTACAGCATCGACGACGATGCTGAGGACGCGATGGGCACCATCGACGCCATCCACCCGCGCAGCAACTACATAATCCGCCGCTCCACCAATCTTTCGCGCGAGGCGCACATCATCGCCGCCAACGTCGACTGCGTGTGGCTCATCGTCACGATGCAGTTCCCGGAGGTGAAGCTGCCGTTCGTGGACCGCTTCCTGGTGACCTGCGAGGCCTACGGCGTGCCGGTGAACATAGTGGTCAACAAGCGGGACATAGACGATGAGTATTCGCTCGCGCTGCTGAAGGTTTTCAAAGAGATATACCACGACCAGGCGGGCTACAACGTGCTGGAGGTGTCGGCCATCACCGGGGAGAACATCGACGCCGTGCGGCAGGCCTGCAAGGGGCGCATCAACCTCTTCTCAGGAGTGTCGGGTGTCGGCAAGTCGTCGCTCATCAAGGCCATCGACCCGAAGCTGGACTACATCCGCACCGGCGAAATCTCGGCGGCGCACCTGCAGGGCAAGCACACCACCACCTTCTACGAGATGCATCCCATCTCCACCGGCGGCTTCATCATCGACACGCCGGGCATACGCTCCTTCGGCCTCATCGATTTCGAGAAGGAGGAGCTGAGCACTTATTTCCCTGAGATGCTGGCAGTGATGGACGACTGCCGCTTCAAACCCTGCACGCACACCCACGAACCGGGTTGCGCCGTGAAGCAGGCGGTGGACGACGGACGCATCGCGCCCGAACGATACAACTCCTATCTGGGCATGCTCGAGGAAGAGACGAAATACCGATAAATCCTTTTGCCGATGCCCGCTTCCCGTTTCCTCAACCGACAGATCCTGGGGCTGGCCCTGCCCAGCATCCTTGCCAACCTCACGGTTCCCTTCGTGGGCATCGTGGACCTGGCCATCGCCGGCCATCTGGGCGACGCGGCGGCCATTGGCGGCATCGCGGTGGGTACGATGCTCTTCGACATGCTCTACTGGAACGTGGGTTTCCTGCGGGTGGGCACGGGCGGCGTCACGGCGCAGGCCTACGGCCGACGCGACTGGAAATGTGCCGCCGAGACCTTCGTGCAGGGCATCTCCACCTCCTTCCTGGTGGCCTTCTTCT
>JAGCZI010000249.1 GCA_017960085.1 Bacteroidales bacterium | reverse complement strand
GGCCACCAGAAGGGCAAGCAGGATATAGAAGGCAGGCGAGCTGACGAAGAAACGGCCCTGCCTGCGCAGGTTGTCTCGTCCGGTAGCGATATATCGGATGTCCTCCCCTATGCTGCGCACGCCCTGTCTTGCCACTCCGGGCACCAGAGTTCCGGCCGAGGCGTCTTCAGCACTGGCCTCGACACCCACGTGCATAACAGGCGCGGTGATCGTCACATAACGGCCGAGAGACACGTCATAATAAGAATAATTCACAGGGCCTATCTCGTAGCTGCCGTAGCTGCGTGGTATGAAGGGGTATTCGAAAGTCTTGGAGCCGGAAGCACCGTCGTTGGATACGTTCTCAGTGCTCTTCACGTCGTAGACCTCAAAATCAGAGGGGAACGACACCTTGGGAGCCCCGAGCATAGAAATGTTGCCGTTGCCGGATATAGTGACCTTGAGAGAACCGGCATCATTGGTCTTGAGAGAATCGCTGCTCATCGCGGCAGTGATCTTGAACTGGCCGACACCGCCCTCGAACGATGAGGGAGCGCCGCCCGGCAGCGGAGTCACATTCACCACTACAGAGCCTGAAGAAACCCTCTTTCGGATAGTCTGGTAGTTGTCGAAGAAATCGTCGAAAATCGAACGGCCGAAGCCGGAAGAGGTCCTGACACGCACCAGGCAGACCAGCTCGGCGGGATCGATTGACAGCCTTCCCTCCTGCTGAGGGATAAGCATATAGCGCTTGAGCAGGGCGACGTTGTAGATGGTTCCGTCGACGTTCTCACGGTTTGACTCGATGGTCTGGGCTGTGAACGTCTCCTTGTTCCAGAAGCCGTTGAAAGACGGGAAGGTAATATCCTCGATGCCTGAGATGTCAGAACGGTAATACAGCTTGAGCGTCGCTGTGATGGGCTCGCCCTTGACGACATTGGTCTTGCTCAGGGACAGCCTCAGGAAGATGTCTTCATTAGACACTGTGCCTGACTGGACGGCATCCGAAGAGCCTTGCTGTGATGAAGATGATGACGATGACTGCTGCTGCGCTTTGACCACCTCTATGGTAAAGGGAGATGTGGAGCATTCCTTCTTGTCGACCTTCGCGGTCGCCGCAGGCAGAGTGAACTTGCCTTCGGCCTTGGGCTGCAGAAGGTAGGTATACGTCTCCGTATGGCTTGACTCACGCTTGCCGTTGATGATGTTGGTGCTGCTCATAGAGCCTTTCTGGGGACCCCACACGACATCGAAGTCGCCCGTGCCCGGCCAGTCGAAGTCACTCATATTCCCGTTGGCCGTAAAGACGATCCTGAACGTCTCGTTCATCGACACTACACCCGGCGCATCAAGAGTAAGGTTCTGGGCCGCTATGCTGCCGCAGAACATCATACAAAGCAATGCAACTATATGTCTTCTCATTTCTACCAGTTTTTATCTTTTTGTTTGCTCTTCACTTTGGCAGCTTTCTCCTTGCGGACCTTGTCCTGAGTCTGCTTCTCCTGATCCTGGATAGCCTGCAGCATCTGCTGGGCAGCCTGAGGGCTTATCTTGGGCTGCTCTCCGCTCTGGCTCTGCTGATTCTGCTGATCCTGCTGATCCTGATTCTGATCGTTGTTGTTTTGATTTTGGTTCTGATCCTGGTTCTGCTGATCCTGATTCTGGTCGTTGTCTCCCTGGTTCTGGTCCTGGTTCTGCTGATCCTGATTCTGGTCGTTGTTATCCTGGTTCTGATCCTGGTTTTGCTGGTCCTGCTGATTCTGCTGGTCCTGGTTCTGGCCGCCTCCACCCTGTTGCTGCTGATTCTCCAGCATCTTCTGGGCGTATGCCAGATTGCTCTTGGCATCCATATCGTCGGGATTGCGGCGCAGCGAATTCTTGAAAGCCTCGACGGCTCCCTGCCAGTTGCGCTGCTTCAGGTATGAGTCGCCCTGATTGAAGTAAGCCTGCGCTCCGTGACCGGCACGGTCCAGGGAATCCATTACAGCAGCATAGTGCCTGTCCGCCTCAGAGTAGTTCTCCATCCGGTAATAGGTATTGCCTATGTTGAAATTGGCGGCATTGGACAGAGAGTCCTTCATCAGGGCCTTCTTGTAGTCTATCTCCGCCTCCTGGAAATTCTCCTTGCTGAAAAGACGGTTGCCGTGGCGCACCTCCTTGCGGTCAGTCTGGCCGAAGGCCGGAGCCATCACTGCAAACATCAGAATCGCTATGATAAAACTCTTTCTCATCACTTGAAAATGTTTTTGGCAGTCTTGCGGTCACCTATCAGCATCTCGACGATGAAGAAGAACAGGGCTATCGCGAAGAAATACATATACTGCTCGTTGAAATCTTCGAAAACTACGCTGCTGAACTCCTGCTTGTCGATGGTCTTGATGTCCTCAATGATAGGATTCAGGCCGAATTCGCTGTTGCCGGCCTTGACGTACTCGCCATTTCCTGCCGCAGCTATTTCCTTAAGAATCTGCTCATTGAGTCGCGTAACAACAATGTTACCCTCCTTATCTCTAAGGAGGCTGCCGTTCACTGTTATCGGCTGGCCGGCAGTAGAGCCCACACCGATGGTGTAAATCCTGATGCCCTCGGCAGCAACGGCCTTGGCAGCATCCACGGCGTCACCTTCGTGGTCCTCACCGTCGGATATCACGATGATGGCACGACTGTTCCCGCTCTGCGAACTGAAGCTGCGGGCAGACATCATTATCGCTTCCGACAGGTCGGTGCCCTGTATAGGCACTGACTCCGTGCTGATGCTGTTCAGGAAAACCTTCGCAGACACATAGTCGGTGGTGATGGGCAGCTGCACGAAACTCTCGCCTGCGAAAATCACCAGGCCGATGCGGTCGCCCTGAAGCTTGTCAACTATCCTGGAGATGGCCAGCTTGGCCCTTTCCAGGCGGTTCGGAGAATAATCCTCCGCAAGCATCGAGTTCGACACGTCGAGCGCAATCATAATCTCCACGCCCTTGCTCTGCCTCTCCTTGAGCCTTGCGCCCATCTGCACACGGCAGAGGCCAAGCACGAAGAACAGGAAGGCAATGGAGAAGAAAGTAACCTTGAGCCAGCCACGGCCGTTTGAGACGGCTGGCATAAGCTGACTTACTATCTCAGGGTCGCCGAACTTCGACATCCTTCTCTTCTTGAAGTTCAGGTAGGTCTTGTAGGCCACGAAGAACAGCGGGATGAGCAGCAGCAACAACAGATATTGGCTTTGTGCTATATATATCATTACGGCAGCCTCCTGATTATAAAGTATTTGAAGAGAACCTCAAGCAGCAGTGCGACCAGCGCCCATATAGCGAACTTCATAAAAAGTTCGGTGTATACGGGGAAGCTGTCCACGGTGACGCGGCTCTTCTCCATCTGGTTGATTTCATTGTATATCTCGAGCAGCTTCGTATTGTCCGTGGCGCGGAAATACTTGCCTCCCGTCTGCTCGGCGATATTCCTGAGCAAAGGCTCGTCGATTTCCACGTCTACGTCCACAAGACGGATGCCCATCGGAGTCATCATAGGGTACGGAGCCTTGCCCATAGCGCCCACACCGATGGTGTAGACCCTGATGCCGTAGGTCTTGGCAATCTCGGCAGCCATCGCGGGAGTAATCTCGCCGGAGTTGTTGACACCGTCGGTGAGCAGGATGACCACCTTGCTCTTTGCGTCGGAATCCTTGAGTCGTGCCACTGCGGTGGCAAGGCCGTTTCCGATAGCGGTTCCGTCATCGATGAGGCCTGTCTCGATCTCCTTCATCATATTGATGAGGGCGGCACGGTCCGAAGTGACGGGACACTGAGTGTAGCTCTCGCCGGCGAAGACCACGATGCCTATGCGGTCAGTCGGCCTTGAAGCTATGAACTCCATAGCTATGTTCTTGGCCGCCCCTATCCTGTCCGGATTGAAGTCCCTGGCCAGCATTGAGGTCGAAACGTCCATATCGAGCACTATGTCGATGCCCTCGGTGTCAGTCTGCTCGAAAGATTCCGAAGAGCGCGGCCTTGCTATGGCGACTATTATCAGCGCCAGGGCGATGGTCCTCAGGATGAACGGGATGTGCCGCAGAAAACGCTTGGCACTGCTCTCTTTCACCTGCCATCCGCCGAAGTTTGACACGGTCATCGAAGGTGACTTGCCCTTGACTTCCCTGAAGACGTAGAGCGCGATCAGCGGCAGGAGCAGGAACTCGAGATAAAGCAGGTTCGGATACTCGAAAAACATCACTCGTCCCCTCCTTCTTCTTCAAGTTGTGACACGTATGTGGTATTGACGAACTGAACGGCGTCGGGTATCGTCTCCTCGTTCTCCTCGGCGCTGGCTTCGTACTTGGCGAACTTGACAAGGTCTGCCCGGCCGAAGAGGGCGGCTATCTTGTCGAAGGTCTTCGGCTCGACGTCCTGCTTCTTCAGGTCCTCGAGCATCTCGGTCGAAGGCCGCTCCATCGTCATAATTCCGAAGCGCTCGGAGATGTAGTACCTCAGAGTGTCGGTGACGGCGGTGTAGAACTGCTTCTGCTTGTTGTTCTGCCACAGCTTCTGCTTGCGGATCTTCTCGAGGTCACGAAGGGCCACTATATGTGCGGGATCCTTCTGGACAGGCTTTCCGAACAGGGTGGTGTTTTCCCTGCGGGCCTTGATTAGCCTGATGATAAAGTATGCGAGAGCAGCTATGAGCAGAGCCAGCAGCAGCCACGGCAGCACTTCCTTGAAAGTGACGGGGTAGCCTATCTGACCTTTGATGTCCTTGATGACATAAGTCGCGGTATCTATCGGAACTGTGTTGACATACAGCTCGGGACCGCGGTAGATGAGGGAGTCTGTCTTTCCCTGGGCGTTGGCGATGACGGCCAGCAGCGGAGGCAGGGCATAACTGCCGCTGTCGAAGCTGGTCAGAGTCATACGGCCTTCTATCTCCAACTTGCCTTTCTTTATGGAAAGGGTGTCGAATGTCATTCCCTTGATGGTCTCGACGCCGTATGCGAGGGGATCCGAAGGGGCGGCTATTACAAAGCCGTCACCCTCCTGCAGCTGCAGGTCGACAATCAGGTCAACCTGGTCGCCGATGAGGATGGAATCCCTGCTGAGGCGGGAAACCCGCGTAGTGTCGACCTGCGCCGACACTGCCGCCGTAGATATAATCAATATCGCAATAAACAACAATCCTTTCTTCATAATCAAGCCCTGTGTTTGAATAACGATATCAGTCCTTTTACATAATCCTGGTCCGTGGCAATGTCTACGGAATCCACGCGATAGCGCAGCAGCACCTGCCGCGTCTTCTCACGCACATCGGCGTTCCATTTCTCATACGAAGCGCGCATTGCCTTTGAAGAGGTGTCTACCCACATCTGACGGCCGCTCTCCGCATCCATCACATTCACCAGGCCGATCGAAGGAATCTCGCGCTCCCTGCGGTCGTAGATGTTTATGACTGAGATGTCGTGCCTGTCGGCCGCCACCTTAAGCGCGTCTTCGTAGCGAGGGTTGCACTGAGAGTCGACGTCAATCATATCGGACAACAGGAATGCGGTGCATTTCTTCTTTATGGCATTGGTGAGGAATTGAAGCGCTGCGGCGATGTCAGTCCCCTTTTCCTCAGG
>JAGCZI010000040.1 GCA_017960085.1 Bacteroidales bacterium | reverse complement strand
TTTCAAATCAATTGTCTCTCACGCACCGAGCAGGGCCTTGTACATCTTCAGGCATATCCAGGCGTCAGTTGCTGCATAGAGCTGCTGGGCCCTGGACAGCTCAGCCGCCTCCCAGTTGGACAGCTGCTGGGCCTTGGACACTTTGCGGCCGAGGATGATTGCGGTCAGTTTCTTCACGCTCTTGTCCTTTATGCCGTAACGCTCTGCGAACGTCTGCAGGTCCATAAACCTCGCAGCATCAAAATCCACATAACGCTGCAGCCCTCTGATGTCATCAGTCACCGCCGCCCCGACTTTGGTGATGCTCCTGTCGGCCAGGATTGCCGCCAGGTCGTCCGGCAGGCCAAGCTGCTGGAGACGGAAGAGGTAGGCGTTGGTTTCGCTTGAAAGCTGCAGGAGAGCCGTGCCGTTGCGGTGGGCCTTGTTGTTGAAGATGGGCTTGGTCTCTGTATCGAAGCCAATGATCCTGCACGAAGACAGATGCTTTATCGCGTCCTTGTAGTCCTTGCCACGCTCCGTAATGACGGAGATAGGCCCGTCAAATGCAATGAGTTCCAGCGACTCTATCTCTTCAGGTGTTACGCTTTCCTTAAAAACCATAAAAATAACTGACTTTCTGCTTCTCCGCACGTAGCGCAAGGTTCCTGTCGTGCCTGAGAGTAGTATAGCATTCCACAGCGGCGCTGAGCGACGGGTCCACAAAGATGATCTCGTCGGCCAGTATGCTGCGGTAAGGGTATGTTCCGTTTCCGAACTGTGAGCGGTATCTGTCGAGCAGGTCTGCGCAGCTGCTGCGGAATCCTTCGTCAAGGCCGTCGACTATTATGACCTTGAGGGGGGATTTTGATGAAGTGCTGCGCAATTCTTCGACTATCTGCGCCAGTCCCATCAGATTGCAGGAGTTGCTGATTATCGATATCGAGCGGGTGTTGCCCTCCTGGGCCGATATTTTCTTTATAGCTTCGGCATACGCCTGACGGTCATTGCTGACGCTGTCGCTGAGGCTGGCCACGGTGAATGACGTGATGTTGTCGTTGGCAAGCGAATCGAACATAGCCCGAACGCCGGCTTCCACAGCCGAGATCACCTTGACGCCGGCTCCGTTGTGGCTGGAAAGGGACATAATGTCATCAAGGCCTTCCGACGGAAGCAGCGCACCTCCGGCCACCACTATCTTGGAGCGTTCTTTACTGAATGAATCCCAGTAGCGGTCCTGCATCAGGAACAGGGTGCTCCGGAAACAGTCTTTGTCGCTGCTGGCTGTGTAATACTGGAAATATTCGCCGGCGAAATCGAGGATTCCGTCGCTTTTGCGGGCTCCGGTTATATTGTCGAAGCAGTCCATCCGGGTGCAGGTCTCGAGCAGCGTCATACTGGTCGAGTCCGCATCGAAAATCCCTATCGGAAGGGTACGCAGCTCTCCGTAATTCGAAAAGTCGATGAAACTGGCCGAAGCGGTATCGTACATCGCAGTGCGCACAGCGTCGGGAAGGACTACGGCAGCCGTATCCCTGCGCAGTTCGCATCCTGACATCAGAAGTGACATCAGGACCACAGCCGCGACGAGGCTATTTCCGATACGTGAATTTTCCATATTCCGATTCTATGATGACTTTGGTGTCCGCCGAAGCCTCCACCCTGCCTATTATCCGGGCGTCGATACCGAACTCTTCGCTGATGCTTATAAGGTCTGAGGCAATCTGCTGCGGCACGTAAAGCTCCAGCCTGTGGCCCATATTGAAGACTTTGTACATCTCTTCCCAAGGGGTGCCGCTTTCCTGCTGTATCACACGGAACAGCGGAGGCACGGGGAACATATTGTCTTTGACCACGGTGAGGGAATCCACGAAATGAAGCACCTTTGTCTGGGCACCTCCTGAGCAATGGATCATACCGTGGATGTCACCGCGATGGGCGGCCAGCATTTTTTTCACGACCGGAGCGTAGGTACGCGTCGGGGAAAGCACGAGCTTGCCGTATGTAAGGCCGGTCTCAGGCTCCGTCTCGGTGAGTTTCCTGCTGCCGCAGTAGACGTATTCCGAAGGAGTGTGTGCGTCGTAGCTGTCAGGGTATTTCTCAGCGAGGTATTTACCGAATACGTCGTGGCGGGCGCTCGTCAGGCCGTTGCTGCCCATACCGCCGTTGTAGCTGTCCTCATATACAGCCTGGCCGCAGCTGGACAGGGCTACGATCACGTCCCCCGCCGCTATCCTGGCATTGTCGATGACATCGGCCCTGCGCATACGTGCCACAACAGTGCTGTCGACAATGATTGTGCGAACGAGGTCTCCCACGTCGGCGGTCTCACCTCCGGTGAGGACCATATCGATGCCGTACTCCTTCATCTTGTCCATAAAAGAGACTGAGCCCGATATCACGGCTGCTATGACTTCGCCGGGGATCAGGTTCTTGTTGCGTCCGATGGTCGATGAAAGCAGGATGTTGTCGGTAGCGCCGACACAAAGCAGGTCGTCGGTGTTCATCACTATCGCGTCCTGGGCGATGCCGGCCCACACATCCATATCCCCTGTCTCTTTCCAGTAGAGGTATGCGAGGGAGCTCTTGGTTCCAGCTCCGTCAGCGTGCATCACGACGCACCAGTCGGGGTCGCCTCCTAGATAGTCGGGTTCTATCTTGCAGAATGCTTTAGGGAACAAGCCTTTGTCAAGCTTTGAAATGGCCTTGTGAACGTCTTCTTTCGATGAAGAAACGCCTCTTTGTGCATATCTGTTCGCTTCGGTGTCTTTCATAACTGCAAAATTAACATTTTTTAGTACTTTTGCGAATCACAATTGACAAAGACAATGCTTACAGTATCCAACCAAGCCTTAAACCTTCCAGTATCAGCCATCAGGAGACTGATTCCTTATGCCGACGCTGCCAAAGAGCGCGGTATCCAAGTTTATCACCTCAATATGGGACAGCCCGACGTAGATTCGTCGCCCCAGGCTCTCGATGCAGTGAAGAACAACCAGATGCACGTGCTGAGCTATACCAACTCGGCCGGCGACAAAGCTCTGCGCGAAGGAATGGTAGGTTACTACGCCAAACTGGGCATCGACGTCAACCCTGACGACATCATCGTCACCCACGGCGGCAGCGAGGCCCTCCAGATTGCGATTGCAGCGACCTGCGATCCCGAAGACGAACTGATCGTATTCGAGCCGTTCTACACCAACTACAATACCTTCGCCGTCCAGAACAATGTTGTCCTGCGCCCTATCACCACCCGCATCGAGGATGGTTTCAAGCTGCCTGAGATGTCGGAGATCGAGAAGCACATCACCAAGAAGACCAAAGGCATCCTGTTCTGCAACCCCAACAACCCCACCGGCTGCCTCTACAGCCGCGAGGATATAGAGAAGATCGGCCAGATCGCCCGCAAGCACGAACTCTTCATCTATTCTGACGAAGTATACCGTGAGTTCTGCTACACTGACGAGCCGCACTTCTCCGCCCTGCAGCTCAAGGGTCTGGAAGAGAACGTGATCCTGCTCGATTCTGTTTCAAAGAGGTACAGCCTCTGCGGCGCCCGCATCGGCTTTGTGGTTTCAAGGAATCCTGAGGTAATGAAATACGTGCTCCGTTACGCCCAGGCCCGTCTGTGTGTTTCTACCTACGGCCAGATCGCTTCCGTCGGAGCTCTCGATACTCCCAAGAAGTATTTCGAAAGCGTCCGCAAGGAATACATCCACCGCCGTGACATCCTCCTTGGCGAGCTTGCCAAGATGGACGGTGTCATCTGCCCTGTCCCCAACGGTGCTTTCTACGCCGCTGCCGAGCTTCCGGTCGATGATGCGGAGAGGTTCGCCATCTGGCTGCTGAACGAATTCAACATCGACGGCAAGACTGTCCAAGTTACTCCTATGGCCGGTTTCTATGCCACCAAGGGTATGGGCAAGCGTCAGGTCCGTCTGGCTTACGTAATAAAGGAGCCCGACCTGATCGAAGCTTGCCGCTGTCTCAAGGCCGGACTCGAAGCGTATCCTCATCGCCTGTCTTAATTCTGCTACCTTCCTCCGGGGCCGCCGCCAGGCATTCCGCCTCCGGGCATTCCGCCTCCGGGGCCGCCGTTACCTCCGGTGTATCCGGTCAGGCTGACAGAACTGCCGCCGGAAATGCCGCTTGTAGCCCATACGCCGTTGCAGCTGGTCGCACCGCTTACACTTACGCCTTTATACCCGCTTGACAGCGAAGGGGCCGACACTATGAAGCTGGCGATGCCGGCCGGTGCCTTGAAGGCCGCTATGAATGAGCTGCCGTTGTGCAGGGCGTTCCACGCATTCGCAGTCCCGCTCATAGAGTACAAGTTCTGGGATGCTGAATATCCGTTCTCAATTCCACCGTATGCGACAAGGGTCGCACCTTTGTTGACAAATACCTTGTAGCCTGACTCGGTATTGGCGTCGATGGCTACTTCCGGACTGCCGCAGGTGCATATCGCCATCACGCAGCCTCCGTTCAGTATGGTGTTTCCATTGGAATCCATTGCGTCGTTGCCTGCGGAATATGCGTAGACAAAGCCGCCGTTCACGGTCAGTTCTCCCTGGCAGTTGATGGCGTCCTCAGCGGCTGAAGACACATAAGTCTGCCCGCCCTCGAAAGTGAGGTCGCCCTTGACCTCAAGGCCTTCTCCGTAGCTGCTGTTCACCGTGACAGTGCCGCCGCTGATGACAAGCTTGCCCGCATTTGCTGTGACTACAGCGTGGTCGCCGCTGCCGCTCTTTGTAACCCAGCCAATCTTTATTCCCTTGGCAGACACGTCGTTAACCTCGCGGCCGGTGGTCGTTACGCTGAGCGTACCTCCGCTGATGTAGCTGTCGGCAATGGCGTGTGTCTCTTCGTCGAAGTCATAGCTTCCGGCATTGATACCCTTGCCGCCGTCGCCGGTATTTTTGATGGTGAGGGAGCCGCCCGTCATAGCGAAGTAGTTGTCGGCCTTTATGCCTGCAGTGCCGGAGTACTCTTCATCCTCATCGTCATAAGCCACTCCGCCGCTCACGGTGACCATATGAGTACCTCCTTCCACCAGCACGTAATCATCTGTGCTGATGCCTTTCTTCATCGCAGCTGCCGCTGACACGAACAGAGTACCGTTCGTCAGCTGCACATAGTCCTTGCCTCGCAGACCGTGGCCAGCAGATTTGCCTGCATTCAGTTTTATGGTCGGGTTGTCCATCAGACGGATGTAATCGTCCGAAGCGATGCACGCCTTGCC
>JAGCZI010000248.1 GCA_017960085.1 Bacteroidales bacterium | reverse complement strand
TACCTTGAACTGAAGGCGGCCTGCAGCAGTGCGGCGGCGGCACTTCCCTTGCTGAATGAGGCGGATGCGCTGTTCCTGGACATCAATATGCCGGATCTCACCGGTATGGATTTCATAAAGTCGCTGCCGCACCCTCCTGCAGTGGTCTTCACAACCGCCTACTCCGAATTCGCAGTGGAAGGGTTCAGAGTCAATGCTGTGGATTATCTGCTCAAGCCTTTCAGTTTCAACGAATTCTCTGCCTCCTGCGAAAAGCTGCGCAAACATCTGGATATGGAAAAGGCCGTGTCAAAGGCAGGCCAGGATTCCGTCCTGCATTTTAAGGCCGACTACCGGACCGTCAACGTGGACAGCGGCAAGATCGTCTATGTCGAAAGTATGAGCGAATATGTAAAAATCTTTCTGGACGATGCCGATGCACCGCTGGTAGTGCACAACAGCCTCAAGAGTCTCGCGGAGCAGTTGCCATCAGAGCGCTTTATGCGCATACACCGATCATACATCGTAGCGCTGGGCCACATCGCCGACGCTTCGCGCACCAACGTCCGTTTGGACAACGGGAAGTCACTCCCCGTGGGAGAACTCTACCGCCCTGCCTTCGCGGATTACCTCGCTTCCCTGTAAGCAGAGGCTGCATTGATAACGAGGATAATCCCGTTTTTTTCGGTACTTTTACATCTGGTAAACACATATCTTGACAAGACAGCTATGAAAAAACTTCTCATATTGAGCCTCTGCCTGTGCGCAGTCGCTTGCGGCAATCCTTCCGGGAAAACTCACGACACTATGTTTTTCGACGGTGTTTCCGATGCCCTGGACAACGGCGGGCAAATCAATCTGGACCGTCTCGAGTGGACCAGGCAGCCTCAGGCCTTCGAAATCAAGGACGGAACCGTCACTATCACTACCGCTCCGCACACAGACCTCTGGCAGCGCACCTATTACCATTTCCGCAACGACAACGCTCCGGTGCTGCAGATGCAGACGCAAGAGAAGTTTTTCAGCTTCGTAGTCAAGACAGACTTCACTCAAAGCCACCATCGCTTCGACCAGTGCGGCATCGTGATGTACCTGGACAGCGAAAACTGGCTCAAAGGCTCGGTGGAATTCGAGAACGGGCAGTTCCAGCACCTGGGAAGCGTAGTCACCAACAACGGCTGGTCCGACTGGGCTACAACCGCCATTCCGGCAGACGTCAAAACTATGTGGTACCGCTTCTCCCGCAGGGAAGACGACTTCTGCATCGAGTGCTCCACCGATGGAGTGAACTTCAGCCAGATGCGCGTCTGCCACGTTTACGCAGCAACCGACAAGATCAGTTTCGGCATCTACGCCTGCTCCCCCGAAGAATCATCCTTCACCGCCGTCTTCTCCGATATGAAGATCACAGAATGTATGTGGAAAGCCCACGACGGCCAGCAGCCGGACTAACATCGCAATGGACTACATCTGGCATTACCATTCTCCCTTGGGAGGCATTACGATGGCCAGCGACGGCGAGGCCCTTTGCGGCTTGTGGTTCGACGGACAGAAATTCTTCGGCGCCGGACTCTCCCAGCAGTTCCGGGAGCAACGACTGCAAATCTTTGACGATACCTGCCGCTGGCTGGACAGCTATTTCAGCGGCAAAGCCCCTGATACCACACCAAAGCTGGATATGCGCGCGACCCCGTTCCGCAAAGCCATCTGGGAATTATTGCTAACCATCCCCTACGGCCAGACAATGACATACGGTGAGTTAGCAAGTCGCTACGCCGGTCTCAACGGCCTGACCAAGATGTCCGCCCAGGCCGTCGGCAATGCAGTCGCCCACAACTCCATCTCAATCATCATCCCCTGCCACCGGGTAGTAGGCACCGACGGCACCCTGACAGGCTACGCCGCCGGCCTCGACAAAAAAAACCGCCTGCTGCAGCTGGAACGCTCCCTTCCCGCATAGCATTAGCGACTCATCCAGCCCATTGCTCAGTACCGACCCCAGCAAGGAAAATGCCCAGGCGCATAAAATGATTGTACTGCGCATTTCACCATACCATGCGGCCAAAATCCCTGATTTTCCGGAAAACAGCCGCATAAAATGAGAAAACACTATGATAATATCATCTTATGCGGGGAAAACAAGCGAGCATACATCCAAAGCCCTCATAGAATTCTCCTTTTCCCGAAGATTTCGCAAACCAGCTTTTTCTCTCCATTTGCGGGAAGCCTCACATTTTCCCAATGGAAGCTGTCTTCAGTGATGTCGGAGAAAATCCAATAGGCATTCTCCTCTGAAAGGACTTCCCCCACGAGTCTGTCGCCCTGCTTAGTGAAGCACAACCTCTTCATACAGTGGTCGCAGGTATATACGACGTCGTAGTGCCCTTCCGCCTTGTTGAACATCCTGAATGAAGAACCATATTCGCCGTCTGGCTGTGGTTCGGTTTCCTTGGTGGCCCTTGACGGGAAAATAAAGATGTCCTGGATGCCGGCCCCTTCCAATATTCTGCGGAAAAGCCATTCTCCCTTGACGTGGCGTTTGTACCCGGCTGTCGGCTCGTCGTAATAATCACATTCCCAATCGCCCAGAAGTGGAGCGAACCAGTCATATTCATCAGGTATCTTATCGGTCTTATTGCTTAATAGAGCATCAATGAAAGTATCCATAAAAAAGATTTGCCAGTTAACCGAGCGTTAAGTTACAAACTTCCACCCTATCCGGAAAATCAAGCACAAGACAACTTGGACTTTCCCTACTCTCTGGCGTAGATGTTACGATGCACAAGCAAAGTACCTTGCTTACACTATCAGATAAAAATGACATTCGCATTCTGCGACAACCCCTTTCACACGCCCTGTAGAAGGCTTTGCGAAACAATGTGGAGCCATTTCCCGCCGCATACGGACCAGACCTGCCTCACAGCACATACAGAGAGGGTGCTCCGATAATGCGTATTTCATTTTATAAGACTCCCCCCAAAAGGGCGCTTCAGCGCCGTGGCGGAGTGTGCGATGTGTACGGAGGTCAGGACAAGGCACCTGCAGGCGCTAGCGAAGGCCGTGAGGCGAGGTATGTGCTGATAGCAGGCCGTAGCGGCGGGGTT
>JAGCZI010000247.1 GCA_017960085.1 Bacteroidales bacterium | reverse complement strand
GCAGCTTTCGGGAGTCGGCGGGGATGACGCCAGCTGCCTTAACCTTAACAAGGTAACCACCCCTGCCATCCTGGGCTTCAGGCCGGAAGAGTTCCTTGCATCCGGATTCCGCATCAAGGACGACATATTCAACCTGAATGATGAGAGCGCTGTGCTCGAGAGGATTAACCGGGATGACGCCATATATTGCCTGGCTGACGAAACAGTACTGATGTGGAGCCTTATGATGGCTGTCGGAGACACTCTGCACTACAGCGGACCGGCCGGGGAGAAACTGGATGTCATAGTGGCCGGGACCCTTCCCAACACAGTATTCCAGGGCAATGTCCTCATCCCTGCCGATGCGGTCCGCAGGCATTGGGGCGTACGCGGCAGCAAGGTGCTGCTGGTAAAGTCTCCGGCTCCGGATGCTGGCGACATCCTCGAGACAGCCCTCAACGAATACGGCATAAGGGCCGTCCCGTGCACGGAGAGGCTCAGGGTGTTCAATTCGGTGACCGACACCTATCTGACTATTTTCCTGATGCTCGGCGCCATAGGCCTGGTGATAGGCATAGTGAGCTTCGTGATAGGAGTAAGAAAGCGTCTGGCACGCAAGGGCACAGACATCTCACTGCAGAAAGCCCTGGGATATTCCGACGGCGCCATTACTGAATCGCTGGCCCGCGAGAACAGCATTTTGCCGGCTTCAGCCGTAGCCCTGGGCTTCATCTCGGCAGTGGTAAGCGTGATGTCGTCGTTCGGAGCGATTTCTCCCTGGACCTGGCTGGTTTGCATAATAACCACAGCATTGTGTATCTTTATCGTCCTGTTCTCAGTACGAAAGATGGCAAGGGATGCTGTCGGAAAGACTTTTAACAGTTAAAGGATGAAAATATTGTTCATAAGCCCCAGCGCGGGTGACTCATATTACTGCGGAAACTGCTTCCGGGACTCCATCCAGGCCCAGGCTATGATGAAGGCAGGACACGATGTCACCGTACTGCCGCTGTACCTGCCGATGACGCTCGCCAGCGGCGGGGTCCCCATTTTCTTCCCTGCTGTGTCATACTATCTGGAAGAGGCCTTGTTCAAGAAAGGCAATATGCCGGCTTGGCTGTCCCGCTTCGCATCTTCAAAACTGTTCCTTGGCCTTGCCGCATCACTCTCCGGGACTACCTCTGCAGAAGGGATGGAAGGGATGACTATGTCGATGATCACGGGAGAGGACGGTGCCTTCAAGAAAAACCTCTCGGAAATGATAGAATGGATAAGGCAGGACGGCATTCCGGACATTATCCATCTTTCTTCCAGCCTGCTCATAGGAATCGCAGCTCCTGTCAGGGAGGCCCTCGGCGTCCCGGTAGTGTGTTCTCTCCAGGACGAGGAGGTGTGGATCGACAGCCTCAAGGGGGAATGGAGCCAGGCGGCCTGGGCTGCCATAAGGGAGAATGCCTCATCCGTCGACGCCTTTGTCACCTGCAGTGAATACTACAAGGGCATCGCCGCCGCCAAAATGGACGGCTTATCCGCTGCCGTAATATATCCGGGCATGAATATTGAGAGATACTTCTCTGATACTCTGCCTGATGACCCTACGATAGGTTTCTTCTACAGAATGAACGGACTGGACGGGCTGGACATCCTTGCCGAAGCTTTCGTAATCCTCAAGGAAAAAGGGTCCGTCGAGAATCTCAAACTCAGGATAGGCGGAGGATTCACAGGCTCTGACAGGAAGTTCCTGTCCAAAGTTCTTTCAATCCTTAAACCATATATGGATGATGTCATCCTGGAGGAAGATTATTCTCCGATAGCCCACCACAAGTTCTACCGGAACATCACTGTCCTCAGTGTGCCTCTGCGCTTCAACGAGGGAGCCGGCCTCTACGTGTGCGAAGCTTTCGCCGCCTCAAGGCCTGTTGTCGAGCCCGGCAGGGGCTCATTCCCCGAGATAGTGTCCGACGGTGGCGTTCTCTACAAGGACGAAAGCCCTGCAGGACTGGCCTCAGCCCTTGAACTGATCCTCACCGACAAAGAGCTGTACGACTCCAGAAGGGCCAACGCTATCCGTCTGGCTGAGGAAAGATACTCCTTTCCTGTGCTTTCGGGCAATTTGGAGAAGATATACGAGAAACTATTATCAACTAAATAAACTTAAAGGACAAAAATGAAAAAAGCACTTTCTATCATCGCATTGGTGGCTATGACCATCCTTCCTGCGAAAGCTCAGAACGCTGCAGCAGGATTCAGGGGCCCCAACCGCGACGGTCAGTTCCCTGAGAGCGGACTGCTCAAGCAGTGGCCCGAAAACGGTCCCCAGGTCCTCTGGGAGAATCTGGACCTCGGCAAGGGATATTCCAGTGCCACAGTAGTAGGTGACCGTATCTACGTCACCGGTATGACTGAAGACCAGAAGCAGGAAACCTTCATGGCCCTCGACAAGAACGGCAAGATTCTTTACACTACAGTTTACGGACGCCCCTGGAAAGACTCATATCCTGAGACCAGGACCACTCCTACCATCCACAACGGCAAAGCCTTCGTCATAAGCGGTGCCGGCGACGTGGTATGCATTGACGTCAAGGACGGCAAAATCATCTGGAAAGTTGACGGAACGGCTACTTACAAGTCAACCACGGGCAACTGGGGCACTGCCGAATGCCCGCTGGTATTCGACGGCAAGGTTATCTACACTCCGGGCGGCAACACTACCACAATGGTGGCTCTCGACGAGAACACCGGAAAGGAAGTGTGGAAGAGCCGCAGCCTGAGGGAGGCACGCGGTTACGTCAGCCCTACCCTCATCGAGTGGAAAGGCAAGAAACAGATAGTAGGTTCGACTATCAGCACCGTCATCGGAGTCAATCCGGACAACGGTGAGATAATGTGGACCTTCAACGACTGGGGCAGAGCCGGCGGAGAGAACATACCGCCGAACAGCGCCCTTTTCAAGGACGGCAAGATCTTCTTCTCCCAGGGATATGACATCGGAGGCCATATGCTCCAGCTGAGCGACGATATGCGCAGCGTGAAACGCATCTGGAAGACCGACGAACTGGATACCCATCACGGCGGCTACGTCCTGGTGAACGGCGTCATCTACGGTTCCAACTGGCTAAACAACAATGCCGGGAACTGGTGCGCCATCGACTGGGAGACCGGAAAGACCCTCTACTCTACAGCCTGGTCAGGCAAGGGCAAAGGCTCGATCGTTTATGCAGACGGTCTGCTCTACTGCTATGACGAACGCCGCGGCACCATCGGCATCGTAGTTCCGGACGGCAAGCAGTTCAAGACCATCAGCGAAGTCAGGGTCAACAAAGGCTCCGGTCCTTTCTGGGCCCACCTCTCAATCTATGACGGCGTGATGTACGCCCGCCACGGAGAGGCCCTGATAGCCTACAAGATCAAATAGTCCAGCTGTCATTGAATAAAAAAGCCTTCCTGCTGTGTGTGACAGGAAGGCTTTTTTATTACTCATACAAGATTACTTCTTTTTCTTTGGCTCCTGCTTTTGAGCAGTGTAACCGAGTTTTTCAATTTTCTCCACAAATTCTTTCTCCTGGATCTTCTTAGGATCGAACTTGATAGTGATGGTCTTCTTATTGAGGGAAATCTTGAAATCTTCTACCCCTTTCAGGAACGAAAGGTTATCGGTAAGCTTGTTGACACAGTTCTGGCAGTGCATGTTCACCGTATAGGTAACAGTTTCAGTCTGCTTGGGAGCTTTTGCCGCATAAGCGGTATATGTGCCGATGCACAGAAAAGCAAACAGGATAATGATGATGAACTTTTTCATAATGCAATTATAGTGT
>JAGCZI010000039.1 GCA_017960085.1 Bacteroidales bacterium | reverse complement strand
TCCATCCTTTCGGTGCGTATCTGAACCTCGAGGAACTGGCCGCGGGAATTCTTGACGGTGATCTGGAGGGACTGGTAGCCGTTGGGCTTGGGCACTGTTATCCAGTCGCGCAGGCGGCTGGTGTCCGGCTCGTACTCTTCAGTCACGAGGGAATAGACCTCCCAACAGAGGTCTTTCTCTTTCTCGAGGGGAGCGTCTATTATGAACCTTATGGCAAAGACATCATACACCTTGCTGAAAGGGATGTCCTGGGCCTGCATCTTGCGCCAGATGGAGTAGGCGCTCTTGGTGCGGGCCTTCAGGGTGTATTTGATGCCTTTGCGACGGAGCTTGTCTTCAAGAGGCCTGACGAATTCCTTGACCAGCGCCTCACGCTCCTTCTCCCCTGCCTTGAGCTGGTTGGAGATGGCGCGGTACTGCGCCGGGTCGGCGTATTTCAGCCAGAGGTCCTCCAGCTCGCTCTTCACGTTGTAGACTCCTGTCTGATGGGCCAGGGGCACATACAGCAGGATTGTCTCGGCGTTCTTGCGGGCCTGGTCGGACTTGGGCAGGATGCCCAGGTTGCGCATTATCTCCAGACGGTCGGCAAGCTTGATGAGAAAGACCTTCGGATCGCTGGAATATGAGGCTATGAGCTTGCGGTAGCGGTCGGCTTCGAGGCGGGTGTCCTTGGGCTTTATCTCGGATATCTTGTTAAGGCTTACCGCCATATCTATGACGACCTTGTCGAAGGAGCCTTTCACCGTATCGAGAATTGCATTGTCCTGACGGGTAGCCTCGTGCAGGAATACTGCCGCTGCCGCATCAGCGCCGAGCCCCAGCTCGCGGGCGACTATTTCCGCCACTGCCAGGGGATGTTCTATGAACGGATGGTTGTTGCTGCGCGCCTTGCCTTCAAGGCAAGTGCAGGCGAGATCATACGCCCGGCGTATCATCGCTGCGTCACTTTCGCTGTAGAAAGCGCATATCCTGTCTATGGCGTCCTGCGTCATTTTTCCAACAACAATTTAAGGGCGTTCATCTCGTCACGGGCCTGGGCTGCAGCGAGGAAATCCAGCTGGGCCGCAGCATCTTCCATCCTCTTTTTGGCCGCTGCCACAGCTTCTTTGAGCTGGGTGGCGTCCATCTTGCCGATGACGGGATCTTCCTCCAAATATCTTGCCTGTTTGTGCAGATCGTCCTCCCTCTGGTAAATATCCGTGCGGACAAGCGCGTTATAGGCCTTGATGCCGACCTGATGGGGTGTGATGCCGTGCTCTTCATTGTAGCGCTGCTGCTTGGCACGGCGGCGGTTTGTCTCGTCGATAGTGCGCTGCATCGACTCGGTGACCGTGTCTGCATACATTATCACCTTGCCGTTGATGTTCCTTGCGGCGCGGCCGGCAGTCTGGGTCAGCGAACGTTCGCTGCGCAGGAAGCCTTCCTTGTCGGCATCCAGGATTGCCACCAGCGACACGGTAGGAAGGTCCAGACCTTCGCGGAGCAGGTTCACACCCACCAGCACGTCGAAGCGGCCTGCCTTGAAATCTTCTATGATCTCCACCCTCTCCAGCGTATCCACATCGGAATGGATATAGCGGCTGCGCACATCCATCTTGGTGAGGTACTTCTCGAGTTCTTCGGCCATACGCTTGGTAAGCGTGGTGACCAGCACCCTTTCGTCGTTCTCGCTGCGGATCTCGATTTCTTCGAGCAGGTCGTCGATCTGGTTCTTGGTAGGCCGCACCTCGATCGGAGGATCGAGCAGGCCCGTGGGACGGACTACCTGTTCCACCACGAGACCTTCGCACTTCTGAAGCTCGTAATCGCCGGGGGTGGCGCTCACATAGAGCTTCTGCCCGAGGATGTTCTCGAATTCGTCGAATTTGAGGGGGCGGTTGTCGGCAGCGGCAGGAAGACGGAAGCCGTATTCTATCAGAGTAGACTTGCGCGCCCGGTCTCCGCCGTACATTGCGCGCACCTGCGGTATCGTCACGTGGCTTTCGTCTATGAATGTCACGAAATCATCGGGGAAGTAGTCTATCAGGCAGAACGGTCTCTGGCCGGGTTTGCGGCCGTCGAAATAGCGGGAATAGTTCTCGATTCCCGGGCAGTAGCCGATCTCCTTTATCATCTCGATGTCGTATTCCACCCTCTGTTTGAGCCTTTTGGCTTCGAGGTGACGGCCGATGTCGTTGAAATACGACACCTGCTCCATCATATCGTCCTGTATCTGATTTATGGCCTGACGGGTGCGCTCCTTCGTCGTGACGAAGTTGTTGGCCGGATAAATCGTTATTTCATTGAGATACTCTACCGTCGCTCCGCTGATGGGGTCGATGAGTTCCACCGACTCTATCTCGTCGCCGAAGAACACCACCCGGCAGGCCAAATCGCCGTAAGCCAGGTAGATATCCACGCTGTCGCCCTTGACGCGGAAAGTGCCGCGCTTGAATTCAGTTTCGTTGCGGCTGTAAAGGGCGTCCACAAGGCCGTAAAGGAACTTGTTGCGGCTGATCTTCTGTCCCCGGGCCACGACAACCGTACTGTCGTGGAAGTCGTCGGGGTTGCCGATGCCGTAGAGACAGGATACTGACGAAATCACCACCACGTCCCGACGTCCTGACAGAAGAGCCGACGCCGCCCGCAGACGAAGCTTGTCAATCTCTTCGTTGATGCTGAGATCCTTCTCGATGTAGGTGTCGGTGGTAGGTATATAGGCCTCCGGCTGATAATAGTCGTAATAGCTCACGAAATACTCCACCGCATTCTCCGGGAAGAACGACTTGAACTCGCCGTAGAGCTGGGCCGCGAGGGTTTTGTTATGGCTGAGTATGAGGGCCGGCCTCTGAAGTCTTTCTATCACGTTGGCCATTGTGAAGGTCTTGCCGGAACCCGTCACTCCGAGCAGGGTCGCACAATCGACCCCGGAGCGGAATGCACTGCATATCTGCTCGATAGCCTCAGGCTGGTCACCTGTGGGCTTGTAGGGTGATTGTATCTTGAACTGCATCTGGGTTATTCACCCGCAGCCTTCAGTCTTTCTGCATTCTCTGCAATCTGCAGCTGGTCTATCAGCTCCTGGATATCTCCATCCATGAATACAGGAAGATTGTACATAGTGTAGCCTATGCGATGGTCTGTCACGCGGGACTGGGGATAGTTGTATGTTCTGATCTTGGCGGAGCGGTCTCCTGTAGAGACCATTGTCTTGCGGGTAGATGATATCTCGTTGAGATATTTCTCGTATTCGAGGTTATAGAGGCGGGTACGCAGCTCGGCCATCGCCTTGTCGAGGTTCTTCAGCTGGGAACGCTCGTCCTGGCACTGGACTACGATGCCGGTGGGGATATGGGTCAGTCGGATGGCGGAGTATGTGGTGTTCACGCCCTGTCCGCCGGGACCTGAAGAGCAGAAGGTATCCTTGCGGATATCGCTCATATTGAGTTCTATGTCGAATTCGTCAGCCTCGGGCAGCACCACCACTGAAGCGGCAGAGGTATGCACGCGGCCCTGGGTCTCGGTCTGGGGCACACGCTGCACGCGGTGCACGCCGCTCTCGTATTTCATAGTGCCGTAGACCTTGTCGCCGGAAATCTTGGCCACAATCTCCTTGAAGCCGCCCATTGCGCCTTCTGACTGGCTGTTGACTTCCAGTTTCCATCCCTTCTTCTCGCAGAATTTGCTGTACATACGGAACAAATCGCCGGCGAAGATCGCAGCCTCGTCACCTCCGGTACCGCCGCGGATCTCGATGATGGCATCCTTGGAGTCCTGAGGATCGGCAGGGATGAGCAGCACCTTGATCTGTTCTTCCATCTCGGGCAGTCTGGGTTCGATATCGTTCACCTCCTCGCGGGCCATTTCCCTGAGTTCGTCGTCTTTCTCGTTCATCAGGATATCCTTTGCGGCCTGCAGGTCGTTCACGAGCTTGGAATACTGCTTGCCTGCGGCTACGATGGGTTCAAGCTCCTTGTATTCTTTGTTGAGCTGCACGAATTTCTTCATATCAGCAATCACTTCGGGGCTTGAAATCTGCTGCTCCAAAGAATTATACTTGGCCTCAAGGTCGGCCAGTTTCGATAGTAAAGTGTTTTCTGCCATTTAATCGGGATTAGCGCGCTAAGATACTAATTTTCCCCGTAAATCCCTAATCCCGTCCTATTATATGGGTGATGGCAGCCTGGGCGCAGATGCAGCCGAACACGGCCGGAAGGTAGGAAATTGTCCCTACCTGGGATTTCTTGTTGGTCTCGCCCCTGGTTTCGACGATCGCGTCGTTGTCGGGCAATTCTTCGGAATAGACCACGGGAAAGCCTTTCTCGATGCCCATCTTGCGGAGTTTCTTGCGCACGATGAAGGCCAGAGGGCAGTTGCGGGACTTGCTGAGGTCGGAAAGGCGGACCTTAGTGGCGTCATATTTTGCGCCGGCTCCCATCGATGTCACGTGGGGGATGCCGGCATCCACACAGTATTTGATCAGTGACAGCTTCGGGGACAGGGTGTCGATGGCGTCGACCAGATAGTCAAGCCTGTACGGCCCGAGCAGCGAGGCCACATTGTCGGATGTCAGATAATCGTCGATCAGGGTCAGATCCAGCGCCGGGTTGATGTCCCGCAGCCTGGCGGCCATCGCCTCGACCTTCTTGCGGCCCATATTGCTGTCGAGGGCGAGCAGCTGGCGGTTCTTGTTGCTCTGCGACACACTGTCGCTGTCGAGCAGGACCATACGACCTACTCCGGCGCGGGCCAGCATCTCTGCGGCGTATGCTCCCACCCCGCCGAGGCCTATCACAGCCACAGTGGAGCCGGCAAGAGCGCCGAGCTTTTCTTCTCCCATCAGGAGAAGGGTCCGTTCCTGCCAGGGGAAACTCATCTTATGCCTTTTGCCTTAGCTTCGTTCCAGAGTTCGTCCATCTCGCCCAAGGTCATATCCTTGAGCTTTTTGCCCTGCTTGGCAGCCTCGGCCTCGACGTAGTTGAAGCGGGCCCTGAACTTCTTGCAGGTCATCTCAAGGGCCGTGTCGGGATTGAGGTCATAGAGCCGGGAAGCGTTCACCATCGAGAAGAGCAGGTCTCCGAGCTCATTCTGGGCCTTGTCGCGGTCTCCGCCTTCACTGTCCATAAACATCAGTTCGCTGCGGAACTCGGCAATCTCTTCAGTGACCTTGTCCCACACGTCCTCCTTTTCTTCCCAGTCGAAGCCCACGGCGCGCGCCTTGTCCTGCATACGGTAGGCCTTCAGCAGCGGCGGAAGGGTCTCAGGCACACCGCCGAGGACAGTCTTGTTGCCGTCCTTCTCGGTCTGCTTGAGCTGCTCCCAGTTCTTGACCACCTGGCCGGCAGTCTCGGCTGCCACGTCTCCGTATACGTGGGGATGACGGTAGATGAGTTTGTCGCAAAGCTTGTTGCATACGTCGGCGATGTCGAACTCTCCGGTCTCGGAGCCTATCTTGGAGTAGAAGACCACGTGCAGAAGGACGTCGCCGAGCTCCTTGCACATATTCTTTGTGTCGCCGCGGAGTATCGTATCGCTGAGTTCATAGACTTCCTCTATAGTGTTGGGGCGCAGGCTCTCATTGGTCTGCTTGCGGTCCCAGGGGCATTTCTCCCTCAAATCATCCATTACGTCGAGAAGGCGGTTGAAGGCCTTCAGTTGTTCTTCGCGGCTGTTCATAATCAGTATGTTTATTTGCGGCAAAGTTATCAATTATATTTCATATCTTTGTTTGTTCCATTTGGCATATTATCAACAACTATCAATACATGAAAAATATCAAATTCATTAGCGCCGATGAAGCTGTGAAGGTTGTCAAGAGTGGCGACCACATCCACTTCAGCAGCGTAGCCAGCGCACCCCAGGTGCTCATCCAGGCTCTTTGCCGCCGCGGCGATGCGGGAGAACTCAAGAATGTCTTCATCCACCACCTCCACACAGAGGGCCCCGCTCCCTATACGGATGCGAAATATGAAGGCATCTTCTTCCATCAGGCTTTTTTCGTCGGAGGCAATGTCCGCAAGAACGTCCAGGCCGGTTATGCCGATTACATTCCCATCTTCCTCAGTGAGACCCAGAAGCTCTACAGGGCCGGTGTCCTGCCCTGCGACGTGGCAATGATCCAGGTCTGCCCTCCTGACAAGCACGGTTTCGTATCTCTCGGCACATCCGTAGACGCCACCCTTGCAGCCATCGAGTGCGCAAAGACCGTTATCGCAGTCATCAACAAGCACGTTCCGCGCAGCTGGGGCGAGGCCATCATCCCTCTTGACAAGATTGACTACTTCGTAGAGGACAACACTCCGCTGGAGCCCGCCACCTTCACTGCCCCGAACGAGACCGAGACCAAGATCGGTATCAACTGCGCAAACCTCATCGAGGACGGTGCCTGCCTCCAGATGGGTATCGGAGCCATCCCCAACGCAGTGCTCGCACAGCTCGGCAACCACAAGAACCTCGGTATCCACACTGAGATGTTCGCCGACGGCGTGCTTCCTCTCGTTGAGAAAGGCGTCATCAACGGTGCTGCCAAGAAGATAGACAAGGGCAAGATGGTATCAACCTTCCTTATGGGTTCACAGGAAGTCTATGACTTCATCGACGACAACCCTATGGTAGCAATGATGGACGTTGGATATACCAACGATCCGTACATCATCGCCAAGAACCCGAAGGTGACAGCTATCAACAGCGCCCTGCAGGTGGACATAACCGGCCAGGTTTGCGCTGACAGCCTCGGCACCAAGTTCTACAGCGGCGTCGGCGGCCAGATCGACTTCACCTACGGCGCAAGCCTCAGCGAAGGCGGAAAGGCCATCATCGCTATGCCTTCAGTCACCAACAAGGGCATCAGCAAGATCGCTCCCGTACTCACCACCGGAGCCGGTGTCGTAACGACCCGCAACCATATGCACTGGCTGGTAACTGAGTTCGGAGCCGTAGATCTCTATGGAAAGAGCCTCCAGGAGCGCGCGAAAGCCATCATCAGCATCGCACATCCCGACCACCGCGAGGAGCTTGACCGCGCCGCATTCGAGCGCTTCGGTCCCCACTACCACTTCGTTCCCGCTGAATAATCAGCCTGAGCGAAATAAAAAAGGAGCCCGCGGGCTCCTTTTTTTATTTCACTGTCACTGTACTTCCTATCGTGAAACCGTAGCTGCCCGAGACGACTTCATAGCAGGCGGCTCGCCGGCCGTTGCGTGTGGTGAAGCCTTTGAAGACAGCGCCCTCGCAGCCCGTGGCAGTAGTGACTGACTCGCTTACTGGCAGGTATACCGTTGCCGACGTGTTGGCCGGGACCGTGCAGTCGTAGGACGTCATCTTTCCCTTTTCAGCCTTCCACGCACTGCGGATGGTTCCGTAGTTGGACTCATAGCTGCCTTCCAGCGAAGTGTAGACTCCGGCTGCATTGGGCTGGAGGACGAAATGCTGATAGCCTGCCTCGCCGCGGCCGTGGTCCGAAGTTATTCCAAGCTGGTATTCATACATCCACTGGCCCACTGCGCCAAGGGCGAAATGGTTGAACGAGTTCATCGAGTTGGATGAAGGGTCGGAGAATGCGTTGTCGTAGGAGTTCCAGCGCTCCCATACGGAGGTGGCGCCTTCGGTCACAGGATAGAGCCACGATGCGAAGTCGGTGCAGGTAATCATCTTGAAAGCCTCTTCGACATAGCCGCCGCGGGTAAGGGCCGGCAGAATGTTGGGAGTTCCGGAGAAGCCGGTTGTTATGGTCCAGGGCTTGTATGAACTGACGGAAGTGCCGCCGGGATTCATATTCTGAGAAGACGGCCCGGTAAGGGTCCGCTCTGCCTCCACTTCAGCAGGAGTCGGGCCGCTTGCGTTAGGATCGGCGGCGAGAGCTGCCAGCCAAGCCTCGGCCCTGGCCTTGTTCTCATCTGAGAAGCAGTTAAAGTTCAGAGGGGTTGCATAAGAAGCCTGAGAATGGACGGTGTGACCGTTCAGGCCACGGGTCTTGCCGGTGACGGGGTTGACATAGGCGCGGTTCCAGTCGGCCTTTGCCTTGTCGTGCCTGTC
>JAGCZI010000038.1 GCA_017960085.1 Bacteroidales bacterium | reverse complement strand
GAACCGCTGACAACCATATTCACATGGCTCTCCTTTTGGTACTTGTCCCACCAGTTCTGAATATCGCTGTAAATGGATGGATTGACGTCCAGGAAATTCTGGAATTCATCAAAGACGAGCGTGTATTTCCGGCGTTTACCTTCCTCCATCAAGAAACGGAAGACGTCGCGGAAAGCACTCATCGGAGGGACGAATCCCCCGGTCTTCTCCTGGAACTCTTCGCAGAACTCCCCGCACAAAACAGCTTCGCTCTTCCTGCCCACGAAAAGATACACGTACGGCTCGTCCTTGTATGCTTCTTTGATAAGTGTCGTTTTCCCTATTCGTCTACGTCCAGTGACGACCGTCAATCGGGAATAACCATTGTAGGATAGTTCCCTCATTTCACGCAGCATCGTCAGCTGCTCTTCCCTGTCATAAAACTTCATATCAACAAAATTTTACAGCCGTAAATTTTACAGCTGTTGCAAAGTTAGCAAAAAGAATCGAATGCGCAAGAGTGAGAGCAAAAAGAGATGGACAAGTAGAGCATCCAAAAGACGTCACGGAAGCATCTGCATATTCAGATTTATACAGTTTTGTTGCAGTATTTTACGATTTTTGCGTACCGCGTTCCTACCACACCCCCTGTAACTCATTGTTAATCAATGAATTTGACATTCTGCATCGGAAAATAATCGGCGAATTGTAGATCCCCCTATAACTTCTAGGATGATCTTCATCTACAATGGTCTCGGTCGGAATCCGACTTGGAAACTTGGAGTGCTCCATCAGCCAGACGGGACCCTCTCGGGTCCGCCTGGCATCAGGATATTTTATGTTTAACCGTGCTTATGAAAGCCTTTCTTAAAACAGCATACTCCACACCCTCTATTCTGTATCTACGGAGTATGTTCGTCCGTTAATTGTGATTTTCTTGACTGCTTGACCATTGACAGTGATCCTTCCATCTGCATCGACTTTCGCGCCAGGAAGCCTCTTCAGGAACTTCGTCAAATCAGTGTTGTCCTTTTTCGTTGTGATTTTTATAACAGTCACGTCATCACCATATTTCAATTGCTCAGGAGACCCGTCCTTGACCACTGTAATGCTCTCGATATTAAACGGCGAGATGGTATTGAACGGAGAAGCATCCTCCGACTTCTTCCCATCGATGATGTAGACGATTTCTCTATTCTGTATTTTAAAGACATCAGTGGAAAGTAAAAGTGAATCAGCACTGGAAATGAACCCCTTTACGTCAGGGATCTTCAAGGAATCTAGCCTCGACAACGGTTTCAGCGAGGAGAATGAACCGGAGACCGAATACACCGAGGGCGACGTGGTTATTGCGTGTACCGTAATGGCATTTCGCCCGGAACCCTTTTGGGTGATTTTATAATCTCTGACCGTCCTGTTTTTTAGTTGGGAACCATCGAAATTCTCCACGGTCTCATTGTCGATGATATAAATGGTCTGCTGGGCAGACAGCGTCCATGCGCCGATTATAAGGCAGATGGTAAGAAGTATTATCTTTTTCATGGGTGATCTTTTTCCTGGTTTAACGCTACAAGATTGAATGATTCGCCTCCGTCCAAAGGAGTAAGGATGTAGGAGGCGGTATGCCCATCGGGGAAATGGGCGGTCATCACAAACCCGTCCCCAACGGGCTTGAATTCCAGGTTTTCGGCTTCCGCCGGATTGAAGTTGGATAAAAAAGCTATTTGCTGAATCAGTTCGGTATAGTCATTTTGCGGCGTAGCTGGGATGCCAGGAGTGTCAGGTTTGCCCGTATGTAGGACCACGGCGGCAATGGCAGCGGCTACCCCGGCCAGCGAAAGTCCCCAGGTATAGAAAGGACGCACCTTTACTGGTTTCACCATCCGGTCATACTCGTCAGCGGCTTCCGGCAGTTCAGGGAGTTTGATGGGCCTGACTGCCTGGAGCATTCTATATACAGCCATCTCTTCCTCATCGGCAGGAGGCGTAGTTGCAAAGGAGGCGGCAAGCTCCTGCTCCTGTTCGCAGGTCGTTTCTGCGTCCAGATACAATCTAATCAAGTCTTTCCGGTCCATTGTATTACTTCGTTTTAAAGGTTTTCATCAATTCTTGTCGTGCTACTGATATGGCTGTTTTCACGCCGCCTTTAGTCCTTCCTGTTATGGCAGCAATCTCATCCAGGGAGAGCCCCGTGGCACGAAGTTGCAGCAAGCGTCTTGTGCCTGCAGGAAGTCGTTCCAACGCCTTGTCAGCCATCCTTTCAGCCTCGGATTGCTCTATCAGCGAGGAAGCATCCCTGCCGTCCGAAAGCCATTCCGGATACACCCCGCTTCTCACGGGGCCTTTCTTGCGCCAAAGTGAAATGCAACTGTTCTTTGTGGTTGATACAGCCCAGGCCTCGACATTGCGAATCTGCACACCGTCACGTCTTGCTACCCAAAGCCGCAGCAGCACTTCCTGCACCACATCCTCCGGATCTCCGTCCAGCCGGGACGCTCGGAAGAACTTACGTGCTGTTGCCAAGACTTTGGGCCTTATCTCTGCGAGTTCTATTTCAAGCGTTTTATCCATACTTCACAGATACAGACGCAAAAACTGTGAAAAGTCAAGATGAATAATGCTTTTTTCTTACACCTACTTGATTATCCCTAAATTTGGGAACAATAATGTGATTTATGCCGATATTTAGTTAACTGGGACCAATGATTTGCATTCGCATAGCGTTTCAATTTTATTTGTAAAAAGTCATGCCCCATGGAGGAGAGAAACGACATAGTCATCTATAAAAACGAAACGATCTGGGCGATCCAAAAAGCTATTGCTGCACTTTTCGGCTGCACCAAACAGAACGTTGTGTACCACATTTCTACCACGCTTTTCGTAACTCGCTGATCGTCAATGAATTTAGCATTCTGCATCGGCAAATAGATTTCCGCATCGGTTTTATCCGATCAAAGATAGATTTCCATCATAATGTTACATCGGTCATGGGATTCTCCTTGGAGCGGGATTTCCTTGAATCCGAGTTTCCGGTAGAGATGGATGGACGTCTCCAGTCGGGTGTTGCCTTCGATGAAGATGCGTTTTGCCCCCAATGTCTTCGCATACTCCAGCAAGATCATTTCCCATGCTTATTCAATCGAGTTCAAGTCTCCAACCGTTGTCGCCGTGGTAGATCATCTGGCGGGTCATCGGAAATAAAGATGCCTAATAGATGGTTTCAGAATGGTACTTCTCCGGTTTTCTCACATTTGATTACCGCTGGGGGGCGCCTTGGGGGCGGCCTCCGGGAGCGCCGCCCCGGCCGCTCATGCGGTTCACGGCGTCATATTGTCCCGGACGTACGGTATCGAGCCAATTGGCGTCTGTTCGGGGTTTGTCCGACCTTTCAACCGCGTGGACTTTGATGTTCTGGCCTCCGATAACTATCCTGTCGAGGAACGAATCAATCTCGTTCCAGAACCATTTCAGCGGGAGGAGTGCCATACAGTGGTCGCCGCCGAAATACTCGTTGAGCATATATGGAACATCCATTGTATAGAGCTGCTTGCTGACATAGTAGGGGCCGAAACCGTGGCGGTTTGGACTGCGCTCCATATCGAAGGTCACGGTAGGGTCAGCCGAGCCGTGGAAGAAGCACATGGGACAGGGCTTCCTGTCCCACTTGAGTTCTGTATCGTTCTCGCCGGTCAGATAGACCGCTCCGGCCATAGGGACCACACCTGCATAGTTGAACCCTTCGGGAAGATTCTCCTTTGCGATCCTGTGTCCCGTGCAGATGTAATATTCGGCGTTCATGCTGTTGATGGCACCGGCGCTGCTTCCGCTGATGACTATCTTGTCCGGGTCTATGTTGTACTCGTCTGCGTGCTTGATGAGCCAGGTCGTGGCCGCATAGAGATCCTCGACGCCGATATCAATAGAAAACTGGAAAGGATTGTATCCCTCCGGCGGAGTGATGAGCGGTTTACCGTCCCTACCACGCGCAGAGCCAAGGCGGTAGTCGATAGCTACACAGACCCAACCTTTCTCGCAGAGATGGTCATACAGGGGGGTGCAGAGGGCATCCACCCTCGAGCCCATCGCCCAGGCGCCGCCGAATGAATAGATGAACACAGGACGCTTGCCTTCCGTCTTCTGGTCTTTGAACTGATAGATATCCATCAGGATGGGTTTGGAATCGCGGACGACGAACTCGACAGTAGTCATGTCTGCCTTCGAGTCAACCTTCGCCTGCTGCGGAGGCTGAGCGTCAAGACGGGCGGACATTACAAGCATAAGGATCGTAACGCAGATCAATGATTTCTTCATGGTCTTACAAGTGATTAAAGATATTACATTCCCATCCGCATACGGCTCAGCATCTGGACCATGTCGTTGAAGTTCATCGGCTGGTTCTTTGCCCTCCTGTCGGCATCAGCCTCGGCCTTGCGGCGGTCGGCCTCGTCGGAAGGGAGTGTGTAGAAAGACTGCTTCTTGAGCTTAAGGGCTTTCTTCAGTCCGTCCACAAGTATGCGCTCCATGTCGTCGTAGATATTGACGGCGGGATGGATGCCGTCATACGAGCAGCTGTCGTCCAAGCCCTTCTCGGCATTTGCGAGCGGGGTGAAGTAGTCGATGTAAGTGACGTTCTTGTGCGCGTCGGCATAAGCCTTCAGGCGTGCGTTGAACGCTTCGATGATAGAACCTGCGTCGATGTCGGGAAGTATCATGTAATGGGCGCAGGGAGTGATGGAACAGAGGAGGACCTTGATGCCGGCATCCTCGGCCAGCTCGCACATAGCCACGGTGTTGTCATAAATGGTCTGATCGGGATAATAAGCCTGGGAAGCCATATTCTGGCAGAGGTCGTTGGTTCCGCACATGATGGCCACTGCCTTGGGCTTGAGATTGATGACGTCCTGCTTGAAGCGGGTCAGCATCTGGCTGGCGGTCTGGCCCGAGATACCGCGCCCGGCGAAATTGTTCCTTTCGAAGAAATCCGGATCGTTGTCATACCAGAAGTCCGTGATGGAATCGCCCATCAGGACGAGCAAGGGAGCCTGCGTCAAAGCAGCGTTCTTCTCCTCGTAGCGCTTGAAATTGGGCCAGTCCTGAGGGCCTGTCTGGCGGGGAGGACCAGCCTGACGCGCCGGACGGGCGGAGGCGAGCACGCGCTCGAGTACGGGAACGATGAGGGCTTCCATCTTCTCATATCCGGCAACAGTCGGGTGACAGCCGTCGTTGGAGTCGGTTTCGGAAATGACTCCTCCGGGGAGCGCCATGGCCTTGTGATAGTCGACGTACTCGATCCCAGCCTGACGGGCATAGGCCTCATACATACCGTTGAGACGGATGACATCCTGCGCCGGCTCTGCCTCGGGATTCCAGAAGAATCGGTGACAGGGCGTGAGCGAGCAAAGGACAGGGATGATATCGTTCGCTTTTGCTATGTCGCACATCGACTTTATGCAGGCGACGATATCCTCGAAGTCTATCTTACCGTTGTTGCCCGCTATATTGTTTACTCCGGCCATGATGGCCACGGCGCGGGGGTGAAGGTCCACGACGTCCTGCTGGAAGCGGGCGAGCATGTGCTCGACCGTCTGACCGCTGATACCCCTGCCGATAAAGTTGTGGGAAGAGAAGAAACCGGGCCTCATCTGCGCCCAATTGTCGGTGATGGAATCGCCCATGAACACTACAAGCGGAGACTCCGTGACGCCGGCATTAGCTTGGGCATAGCGGTTGAAACCGGCCCAGTCCATGGCACGCCTGTCCTGCGGCTGCGCATAGGATACTGCTGCAAACAGAATGGCTAATAAAAGAAATAAAGACTTTTTCATCTCAAAGTGGCTATAGTTCTCACAAAGATACTTATTTTTCTGCGACATGTCTGACAAATGCTCTACCGTTATTTGCCACCCTTCCCCGTCGTGGTCGAGAAAAACATCTATGTTCATGGGTTCATCATCCAGCAAATACATCCTTGTAGTTCTTGATGTCCCTCTGTTTCATCAGGAAGGTCAGCGCCTCTTCCTGAAGCATGCCCCGACGGTTATCGTCACGGTCCCAGAGCGTGTTGTTGGAGGCGTAATCGGTCACTCCGTTGTATAGATCCCAAACACTCATCCCTGCCTTCATTTCCCTCAGCTCGTATGGATCACAACGGTATCCGTTATCGGCATATAGTTGCAACTGTTCCGTGTATGGCGCGATTCTATTCAAAGATTCAGAATCTACAAGATACCGGTCCAGTTTCTGCGAGACCGCCTTCAGTTCGGCCATCGATGCCCGGACCTCCATTGCCTCAAGGGCTTTATTGCTGAACCTGCCGAATGACTGTTCAAGCAATTCTGTTCTTCTAGGGACGTTCAGGATTCCCCGGACTGCATCTGTTTCCAGAGACAAGATTCTGGCATCTGACTGTCGGATTGTCTCTGTCTGCCCGTTGGAGCATACAAGCCGTTCATAGTAACGTCCCAGCTCAATCTGGCCGAGGTTCCAGCGGAGGAAATAGGAATTGATCAGGAAATCCTCTCCCGGAGCGATCTGCTTGACGACAGGATCTGCGCTGTCCATATAAACCGTCAAACCGGCAGACGCATTGTAGGCAGCCTCGTGCCGGACGGGGACAAGATAGTTCTCTTCCAGGAACAATTCCAGGAAGTCGAAGAAAGAATCAGAAGGTATCTCCCCTTTCTTGATGGGGACGATACCGCAGATGGTCTTGCTTTCCGGATTGGCAATCAAGGCTATTGACTGCGGTTTGGTGAAAGAACCGGCCGTGGCCAGGTAATTCCTGAAATCTCGCAGCCCCATCTCTCCGGATGCAGCTTTCACCACCTTCTGTTGTTTGGGCGACAGGCCAATCAGTTCATCCAGTTCCTTCGACACGAAATCATTGACCAGGACTTCCGTTCCTTCCACCTTGTAAACATTCTTCCCGAATCCGTCATAGGGCGCCGTTACACCCGTTCCGTCATCAAGCCGACCGACATACTCCACAGCATCTCTGCGGACAATCTTATAGGGCGCCTGCGTCCGGCCTACCAGTTCACGCAGGGCATTGATACTGATTTCACTCATTGTCTTTATTGTTTTGATTCTGGTTGGCATTGTTGAAGATGAGGTCGAACCGGTCCGCGAATTTCCTCAGACTAGACGCGGCTGTGGACTGGAGCTTGCGCAGCTGCCGGTCCTGATGGTATTTCTCCTCATTGTAGTAGACATCCCCTGTCACCGACAAGTCGTAGTAGAGTTTTACGCCCACGTCTCCCCTTCGGTGCTTGCTGAATACTACGTATCGGTCAGAATAGATGTTCTTGGGGTTCTCCAGGCGGAGTTCCATCATTGCGGTGATAGAGTGCTTGAGCCGGTTCGAGCCAACAAAATGCCCGGATTTCGTGACCTGCTGAATCGTCAGGAAGGTCGTGTTGATCCCGGCATCATTGACCGCCTTGTTCTGCTTCTTCACGAGGGACAGCAGCATGCTCTCGGCTTTTTTCAGCGTTATCCCCTCCTCTTCCTTGATAATTCCCTGTAATTCATAGAAAGAATCCACGGCAACGATGTCCCACCCTTGCTTGAGGACGTCTTTCACCTTCTCGAAATTATGTACCGGTTCATCTTCATCGAAACATGCTTCTATGAAAAGGATGTCCAGATCTTGAAACTTAGGGAAACGCTGAACATAGATAGCCAGATCGATCTCGTTCATCTCTGCGCTGATGAACAGGACACGTACCCCGGGATGCTGCTTCCGGATATTCGACAGCAGGTCAAGGATTATCGTTGTCTTCCCTACTCCCGGATCACCGATAATCATATAGTTAACGCCTTTTGGAAGGCCCTTGTAACTGCATAACAGATTGTCCAGAACCGTCCCGCTCAGATAATTGCGGAACAGTTCCGGATCGAAACGGATGTCCCGCATCCGCACTGTACCTGTCGATGTGCTTTCCATTTGATACAAAGAAAGCGCATCATTCTGCCAAAATCCGGCGCAATAGATTCAACGATATATTGTAATTTGTCTGCGCCTCGCTGGAAGAGTGTTTTGACTATTATGAAAGAGAAAGCACGGAATAATTTACGTTGCCGGATTTTGGCAGCATCGGCCTATACCTTTGCACCCAGAAACCAATAAAAGAATTGTCATGGAAAAATCGAAACTCAATGAAGGTATGCTTGCCATCCAGCTGGAAGAAGATGCGTGGAAAGAACTCTCAAGTGATATCCCCTGGACGGAGGACCTGCTCGAAAGGTACAAGGATAAGGTGGACTGGGAGGCGGTCTGCAACAATAGCGACATCCATTGGAGTGTGGACATGCTCGAGAAGTTCCGAAAGCAGATCGACTGGACTGCCTTGAGCAATACCAGACAGGTATCACTTCTCACACCGGAAATCGTCGGCCAGTTCAAGACGTGTTGGGACTGGACGGTTCTCTCAAGAAACGAAGAACTGCCTCTTGAGACTATCGAGGCGATGGCCGACTGCATCAACTGGAAGGAACTCGTTAACCGCTATGACCGGCACAATGTCTTCGGTTCTGCATTCTTCGACCGATTCGCAGAGTACATCCCTGCATCGGCACTCAAGGATTCACAGTTGTGGTATTCACTAATTGATGAGAAGATGAAGGCACTTCAAAAATACTTTGCCAATATCTGATTAAACTGCCACATTTTGGCAATTAATATCCTTATCTTTGCATTCAGAAAACATGATATAAGAGTTAAAGAGTCAAGGGCCTCCGCAGGGATGTGCAGGCCCTTTTACACAGAATTATCATCAAGATCAGAGATATGGCAAAGAATTATTTCAACAGGTACGTCTGGCTGATTGATACCATCAAACGGAACGGTCACATTTCACGGGAGGAGATCAGCAGGCTCTGGGAGCAATCCCGTCTCAACGATACCGGCGAGGAGCTCTATGAGCGTACTTTCCACAACCACAGGGAAGCTATCCTGGATACCTTCGGCATCGAGATAAAGTGCGACCGCTCCCTGGGGTACTACATTGCAAACTCCGATGATCTGGAAGGCGACGGCATACGCCAGTGGCTGCTGGAGTCTTTGTCGATGAACAACCTGCTGAATGAGAGTACCGATATGCGCGACCGGATCATCTTCGAGATAATCTCCTCCAGCCAGAAATGGCTTCCGGTCATCGTGAACGCAATGCGTGACAAGAAGACTGTCGAAGTTACCTACCAGAGTTTCTGGCGGGACGAGTCGAGTACATTCATCCTGCACCCCTACTGCCTCAAGCTTTTCAAACAGAGATGGTATGTGCTGGGAAGAAGCGATGGGTATGATGATCCAAGGATCTATGCCCTGGATGAGCGGATGAAGTATGTCGTTCCCCAGAAGAAGGCGCTGAAGATGCCTGCGAAGTTCAATGCGGCTGAATTCTTCTCTAAGTATTACGGGGTCATCATCGCCGACGAGAAGCCGTCTCATATCAAGATCAAGGTCGTAGCTAACCAGGTCAAGTACATCGAGTCCTTGCCGCTCCACGACTCTCAGGTCCTGGTTGAACGGACACCGGAGTATAGCGTTTTCGACTATTATCTTGTTCCTACCTATGACTTCCGTCACGAGATCCTCAGTCATGGCTCAGACATGGAGGTCCTGGGGCCGGAGGGCTTCAGGGAAGAGATAAAGGCGGACATCGCCCAGATGTCCAAGAATTACGGATTATGACAGACTATGCTTATATTAGCCAATCAAATGAATATCTATGAATAATGTTATGAAATTTTGTCAGAGTTGCGGTATGCCGCTAACAAAAGATATCCTCGGCACTAATGCCGACGGCAGTAAGAATGAAGATTACTGTATGTATTGCTACAAGGATGGAAAATTCTTGCAGGACTTCACGATGGAAGAGATGATTGAACATTGTGCGCAGTTTGTCGATGCAGTAAACGAGGGGTTGGAGAAACCCATCACCAAAGAGGAGTATATCGGCCAGATGAAAACGTATTTCCCACATCTGAAACGTTGGCGCCAAATGCTGGATGTCAGTAACGATGAAGTAATGATTGTTAACCCTGCTTTGGCTGGCATTAAAGAACTCATCGCCCAGATGGCCGACAAACAGCCCATCGCTTACATCTCATCAATCGACCAGGACGGTTTTCCCTGGACCAAGGCTATGTTGAAGCCACGTAAGCGTGAGGGTATCAAAACCTTCTACTTTACTACCAACACATTCTCAATACGTGTGGCTCAATACAAGGCTAACCCTAAGGCTAGCATCTATTTTTGCAATGCCAAAGGATTTAAGGGCATGATGCTCAGAGGTACTATGGAGGTGCTGACCGATGCCGCTTCAAAAGAAATGATTTGGCGCAAGGGCGACACACAATACTATCCAGGCGGTGTCACCGATCCTAACTACTGCGTACTGAAATTCACCGCCACCGATGGCCGTTTCTACAGTGACTTTTATCCAAGGAGTTTCGTAATTGAGTGATAATGCTAAACAAAAAAACAGGCCCTGAAGCCTGTTTTTTTGTTGATACCTGGTACCGTCCGGGACTATGCCCGGAGAAGGTTTGATCAGAGGATGATTTCAATCTGTGCGGTCTCGTTGGCCTTGAACGAGTACTGGACATGGTCGCCGTCCTTGGCCAGCTCCTTGCCATTCACAAGGATGCGGCAGCCTTCCCTGCGGTTGCGAAGCGTCAGGGTCTGGGCCTGATTGGAGGTGATGGAGGCACGGATGCCCTTCTCGTCCCAGTCCATATGATTAAGCTTGGCAAAGGTATACAGCCATACGCCGTCGATGGAGCCTTGCATCAAGTAGTCGGGCATTGCAGGCAGGAATTCCACCGTGCCGGGCTCGCTGAAGACGCTCATCTCCACCAGGAATGCAGGCATAGCGCCCGTCAGATCCGGGAACACGCCCCTGTAGGGGAAGTGGCTGGTCTGCAGCGTGCGACGGACGAAGCCGTGGTTGATCAGCTGGCTCAGGTTCTGCTCGGCTTCCTCCATATCTTTCAGGCGGATAGCCGTGAAGGCACGATGGATAATGCCG